>CAKTKF010000138.1 GCA_934569215.1 uncultured Oscillospiraceae bacterium | reverse complement strand
TGCCTCTGCTGACCACCGAGCCGCCCATCGTTGCCACCGGCATCGAGCATAAGGCCGCCGTGGACTCCGAGGTCTGCATCAAGGCGGAGAAGCCCGGCACCGTCACCGCCGTTTCCGCCACCGACATCACCGTCAAGTATGACGACGGCGACGTACAGACCTACCATCTGACCAAGTTCGCCCGGAGCAATGCCGGCACCTGCATCAACCAGCGCCCCATCGTGGTGGTGGGCGAGCGGGTGGACACCCAGCAAATCATTGCCGACGGCCCCAGCTGCTCCGGCGGCGAGGTGGCTCTGGGCAAGAACGTGCTCATCGGCTTCGTCACCTGGGAAGGCTACAACTACGAGGACGCCATTCTGCTGAACGAACGTCTTGTGCGGGAGGACGTGTTCACCTCCATCCACATCGAGGAGCATGAGACCGAAGCCCGGGACACCAAGCTGGGACCCGAGGAAATCACCCGGGACATCCCCAACGTGGGCGAGGACACCCTGAAAGACCTGGACGAGAACGGCATCATCCGCGTTGGCGCGGAGGTTCACGCCGGTGATTACCTGGTGGGTAAGGTCACCCCCAAGGGCGAGACCGAGCTGACCCCCGAGGAGCGGCTGCTGAGAGCCATCTTCGGCGAGAAGGCAAGAGAAGTCCGGGATACCTCCCTGAAGGTTCCCCACGGCGAAAGCGGCATCGTGGTGGACGTCAAGGTCTTCACCAAGGAAAATTCCGACGAGCTGGCCCCCGGCGTCACCAAATCCGTCCGGGTGTATATTGCCCAGAAGAGAAAGATCTCCGTGGGCGATAAGATGGCCGGCCGTCACGGCAACAAGGGCGTCGTTTCCCGGGTTCTGCCGGAAGAGGATATGCCCTTCCTGCCCGACGGCACTCCGCTGGACATCGTGCTGAACCCCCTGGGCGTGCCTTCCCGTATGAACATCGGACAGGTGCTGGAGGTCCATCTGGGCTACGCCGCCAAGGCGCTGGGCTGGAAGGTCGCTACCCCCGTGTTCGACGGCGCAAACGAGAAGGACATCCGGGACACCCTGAAGCTGGCAGGCCTGCGGGAGGACGGCAAGACCGTCCTGTACGACGGCCGTACCGGCGAGCCCTTCGACAATCTGGTCACCGTCGGCTATCCCTACTACCTCAAGCTCCATCACCTGGTTGACGATAAGATTCACGCCCGTTCCACCGGCCCCTATGCCCTGGTCACCCAGCAGCCTCTGGGCGGCAAGGCGCAGTTCGGCGGCCAGCGCTTCGGCGAAATGGAGGTCTGGGCGCTGGAAGCTTACGGCGCCGCCTATACCCTGCAGGAGATCCTGACCGTCAAGTCCGACGACGTCACCGGCCGTGTCAAGACCTACGAGGCCATCGTCAAGGGCGCGAACATCCCCAAGCCCGGCGTGCCGGAATCCTTCAAGGTTCTGGTCAAGGAGCTGCAGGCGCTGTGCCTGGATATCCGCGTGCTGGACGAGAACGGCAACGAGATCGAGCTGAAGGACGACGATGACGACGATGACGTGGTCTACAGCTCCGACACCGAGAACGAAGTGGTGGTCGGTTCCACCGACGAGGTGCTGGATGCGGGCTTCGTGATCGACGAGGACAGCCCGGAGAGTATTTTGGATGTGTTCGGTGATACGGAGGAGTCCGACACCGATAGCTACGAAGATTAAGGAGGCTGAAACATGGCAGATGCCACCTTTGATGCCATTAAAATCGGCATTGCTTCGCCGGAGATGATCCGGCAGTGGTCCTATGGCGAAGTGAAGAAGCCTGAGACCATCAACTATCGTACCCTGAAACCCGAGCGGGACGGCCTGTACTGCGAGCGGATCTTCGGACCGACCAAGGACTGGGAGTGCCACTGCGGTAAATATAAGAAAATCAAGTACAAGGGCAAGATTTGCGACCGCTGCGGCGTGGAAGTCACCAAGGCCAAGGTGCGCCGGGAGCGCATGGGTCACATTGAGCTGGCCGCTCCCTGCAGCCACATCTGGTATTTCAAGGGTATTCCCTCCCGGATGGGTCTGATCCTGGACATCTCCCCCAAGGTGCTGGAGAAGGTTCTGTACTTTGCCGCCTATATCGTCACCGACCCCGGCGACGCGCCTCTGACGCTGAACCAGGTGCTCACCGAGAAGGAATACCGGGACATGCGGGAAAAGTACGAGGACGACTTCAAGGCCGGTATGGGCGCGGAAGCCGTCAAGGAGCTGCTGGAGCAGATTGACCTGGATCAGCTGAGCCGCCAGCTTCGGGAGGAGCTGAAAACCGCTTCTTCCCAGAAGAAGCTGCGGATCGTCAAGCGCCTGGAGGTCGTGGAGGCCTTCCGGGAATCCGGCAACAAGCCCAGCTGGATGATCATGGACGTGCTGCCCGTCATCCCTCCCGACATCCGTCCTATGATCCAGCTGGACGGCGGCCGGTTCGCCACCTCTGACCTGAACGATCTGTACCGCCGGGTCATCAACCGGAATAACCGCCTGAAGCGGCTGGTGCAGCTCCACGCCCCCGACATCATCATCCGCAACGAAAAGCGGATGCTCCAGGAGGCCGTGGACGCCCTGATCGACAACGGCCGCCGGGGCCGCGCCGTCACCGGCGCCAACAACCGGGCGCTGAAATCCCTGTCCGATATGCTCAAGGGCAAGCAGGGACGTTTCCGTCAGAACCTGCTTGGCAAGCGTGTCGACTACTCCGGACGCAGCGTTATCGTTGTCGGCCCCGAGCTGAAGCTGTATCAGTGCGGCGTGCCGAAGGAAATGGCCATTGAGCTGTTCCGCCCCTTCGTTATGAAGAAGCTGGTTTCCGACGGCCTGGCCAACAACATCAAGTCCGCCAAGAAGATGATCGACAAGGGCAAGACCGAGGTCTGGGACGCTCTGGACGAGATCATCAAGGATCGCCCGGTCATGCTGAACCGTGCGCCTACCCTGCACCGTCTGGGCATTCAGGCATTTGAGCCGATTCTGGTGGAAGGCCGCGCATTGAAGCTGCATCCTCTGTGCTGCACCGCCTTCAACGCCGACTTCGACGGCGACCAGATGGCCATTCACGTGCCTCTGTCTCCCGAGGCGCAGGCGGAGGCCAGAATGCTGATGCTGTCCGCCAACAACCTGCTGCGTCCCCAGGACGGCAAGCCCGTCACCGTGCCTACTCAGGATATGATCCTGGGCGCCTACTACCTGACCTACACCCGTCTGGGCAAGGCCGAGAAGGGCGCGGAGACCGTGTTCGTCACCGACCCCGGCGATACCGACTTCCCCGTCAACGAGATCGTGGACGCGGATGAATTCGTCGCCGCCAACAAGGCCGCCAAGGCTGCGGGCAAGGCCATTGCCAAGTTCCGCCCCATCCACAATTATTCCTCCGTCAACGAGGCCATTGCCGCCTATGCCGACGGTGCCGTGGGTCTGCATGCCCCCATCCGGGTGCGCTACGGCAAGAAAATTGACGGCCAGATGTGCTATCGTATCATCGACGCCACCGTCGGTCGCCTGATCTACAACGAGCCGATTCCCCAGGACCTGGGCTTCGTTGACCGCAGCGTCCCCGGCCATGAGTTCGACCTGGAGGTCAGCTTCCTGGTGGGTAAGAAGCAGCTGGGCAAGATCATCGACAAGTGTATCCGCCGCCACGGCTTCACCATCGCCACCGAGATGCTGGATCGCATCAAGGCTCTGGGCTACAAGTACTCCACCAAGGGCGCTATCTCCGTGTCCATTGCGGACATGGTGGTTCCCAGCGTGAAGTATGAGATGGTCTCCTCCGCGGAGAAGAAGGTTGTGGAGATCGAGCAGTTCTACCGCCAGGGCTATATCACCAACGACGAGCGCTACCGTCTGGTGGTTCAGCAGTGGGAGCAGACCACCGCGGACGTTACCAACGCCCTGCAGGGCAGCATGGACGAGTTCAACCCCATCTACATGATGGCCGACTCCGGCGCCCGTGGTTCCATGGCACAGATCCGTCAGCTGGCCGGTATGCGCGGCCTGATGGCCGATACCGCAGGCCGTACCATCGAAATTCCCGTTAAGGCGAACTTCCGTGAAGGCCTGTCCGTTCTGGAATACTTCATCTCCTCCAGAGGCGCCCGTAAGGGCATGACCGATACCGCTCTGCGTACCGCCGACTCCGGTTACCTGACCCGTCGAATGGTGGACGTTTCTCAGGACGTCATCATCCGGGAGCATAACTGCGGAACCACCAACGGCATTTGGGTTGGCGCGGTGTACGACAAGAACGGCGACGTCATCGACACCTTCGGCAACCGTATCCGCGGCCGTTACCCCGTCCACGATGTGGTTGACCCCAAGACCGGCGAAGTGCTGCACTCCAAGGACGTCATGATGATGCCCGAGGATGCGGAGAAGTTCGAGCAGCACGGCATCGACAAAATCTATATCCGCACCATTCTGGGCTGCCGCGCCCGGGTGGGCGTGTGCGCCAAGTGCTACGGCATGAACCTGGCTACCTCCAAGGAGGTCGACCTGGGCGAGGCCGTCGGCATCATTGCCGCCCAGTCCATCGGTGAACCCGGTACCCAGCTGACCATGCGTACCTTCCACTCCGGCGGCGTTGCAGGTGACGATATTACCCAGGGTCTGCCCCG
>CAKTKF010000137.1 GCA_934569215.1 uncultured Oscillospiraceae bacterium | reverse complement strand
CGCCAGCTTTTCCCGCCGGATCTGCATCTGGTCATTCAGAGACAGCTCCGGCTGCGGTACAAACTTTGCCATGGCTCAGCCCTCGCGGGAAACGCTGACCACCTTCATGGTGAAGGAGCCGGCAGGGGCGTTGACGGTGAAGGTCTCGCCCGCGGCTTTACCGACGACGGCGCGGCCGAAGGGAGAGTCGTCGGAGAGCTTGAACTCCATGGGGTTGGCTTCCTGAGAACCGGTGATGCGGTACTCGGTCTGCTTGCCGTTCTCGTCCTCGACTACCACGGTGCAGCCAAGGCCGACCCGGCCGCTGGCCTCGTTTTCGTCCTCGATGATGACGGCGTGGGACAGAACGTCCTCGATCTCGGCGATACGGCCGTAGAGCTTGGCCTGCTCGTTTTTGGCGGCATCGTACTCGGAGTTTTCGGACAAGTCGCCGTAGGAGCGGGCTTCGGCGATCATGGCGGCGACTTCGCGCTCGCGGGTGGTTTTCAGGTAATTCAGTTCCTTTTCCAGATCGGCAAGACGCAGACTGGTGATCTTAAATTCTTTTGCCATATTCAAAATCCTTTCTCAGATAAAAATATCGATAGCTTCAGATATTATAGAAGAATTATGCCCCATAGTCAAGTTTTATTTGCGGTTTTCGGGGAAAGAATGTCCGCCCGTGGGAGAGTCACGGGCGGACGGTAATATGGCGCGGAGTCAGTCACTCACGGCTTTTTCGGTTTCCCCGCGATACAGCCGGACGGTGAAGATCGCGGTCACGATGACGATGGCCGCCAGAATGGCCTCCAGAGCGGGGATGGGAACGGCGTCCTTGAGCAGCGCGGCCAGGGCGTCTACGGCGAAGTGGATGCCCATGGCGGCGAGGAAGAAGCCCCGGCGGTGATACCGGACGGCGCGGTATACCAGATACGACAGGCAGATTTGCAGCGCAAACGCGATGAGCCGCTCCACGCCGACCATGTAGAATAGGTAAGAAGGAAGCGTCCACAGCTGGGAGATCGTCTCCAGAGAGGTCGCCCGGGCGGCTTCGTCCAGCCCGGCGAGGGCGTTTTCCAGCTTGCCGCCGTTGACCATGGAAACGGTGGCGAGGTTGGAAACGCAGGTCAATCCGCCGACGAACAGCGCTTCAACGCCGCCGTGACCCACGCCGTACATCAGGGCGTTTTCCTTTTCCAGCTGGCTGCCCAGAAAATACTTCATGGCGATGAGCCGCCCGAATTCCTCAAAAACCGCAGCCGCCGCGCCGCCGTACAGGGCGGACAGCCACAGGTTGCCCGTCAGTTTCTCCCCAAAGACGGCGCTCATGGCCAGGTGGAGCATCTGCTCTAAGAACATGGCGAAGATGACGAAGGTCACCGCGCCCAGGAGCATGTCGGAAAGCTTTGCGCCGGTTTTGCGTTTCAGCAGGATGCACAGCGCCACGGGCGCCGCTACGCAGAGAATCAGGCTGACGACCATGCCGGTAATGCTTGCGGAAGATACGGTGTTCATATCGTTTTCTCCTTTCCGTTATAGACCGGTTTTTTCGACTAGAGTGTCATAGAGACTTCGTGTGCTTTCGGTACTGTCGCCGCTGAGAACCAGCGCTTTTCCGTTCACGGACAAAATGACGCAGGCCTCCGGGCGGTAGTAGGTGTAGCGGGTGTAGGTGCCGAATTCCTCATTTTCAAACGTTCCCAGCAGCAGCCGGAAGCTGCCTACGCCGTAGGTTCGGGTGCCGTCCACGTTGCCCTCCCGGTATTCGATGCCGTCGATGGCGTCGTATTTTACGGTGAGGTCGTCGAAATAAGAGGCTTCCACGGTAAAGCTGTCGCTGTCGAACCGGTAATGGAGATTGCCGGTGAACAGCATGACCGCGACGAACACCGCAATCACCGCCGTGAAGATCAGCATGCCAACGGAGATTTTCTTGGACAGCGGGTCGGGTTCACTTTTCGTCCCGTGGATCCGGTGGTAGCGGTAGGAATAGGCGATGGGAAGGATGGACAGAGCGGCCACGGCGAGAACCGTGACGATAATCCTCGGCACCTCCGGAAGCAGAGCGGCAAGCACCATTATAAGACCGCCGATGACCCAGACCTTACCGGCGAAGCGGTGGGTGGCGATCCAGTTTTCCTCGCTGCCCAGCGTCCAGGAAATCCGGATGCCCACGGTGCGGTTGGGGCGGCACTTGGGGAGATAGTTGCCGATGGCGGCGAACATCAGTCCCAGCCCCGCGAAAAGAAGGCCGGCGAGCCGGAATTTCCACCCCAGCGCCACCGCGTAGGTGATGCCGCTGACGAGGATGGAGACGGCGGGAATCATCCAGAACAGCAGCCCCACCACTTTTTTGCTCTGATTCCGGTTTTTAGCGTCCCGGAAAACGAGAAACAGCACCAGATAATGGGCGGCCAGCAGCAACAGCGGCCGAAGAAACACGGCGGCGGCCTTGCCGCTCCATCTGTCCGCGCCGCTCATGCCCCAATGGGTGGCAAGCTGACCGGGAAGCCGGTTCCACAGAAGCAGCCCTGCGGCGATGGGGAGAAGGGCAAGCAGCGTGGAGACAATCAATTCTTTTTTGTACTGCTTTATCATGGGGCAGTGCCTCCTTTCAAATCCGTGAGCCAGAGCATGATCTCCTCTAAGACCGAGGTGTTCAGCTCATAAAAGATGAATTTTCCCTCCCGGGTGTCCCAGATCAGGTCGGCGTCTTTCAGAACGGACAGGTGCCGGGACACGGCGGCGGGGGTGATGCTAAAATGGTCGGCAATTTCCCCGGCGGACAGCCTGCCGGACTTGAGCAGATTCAGAATTTCCCGTCGGGTCGGGTCAGACAGGGCTTTTAACGTTTCCTGCAACGCCAAGGATTTCACCTCCCAAATAGTATATTTAACAATTAACTGAAATGTTAAATGTATGGTACCATAAGAACGACCCGTTGTCAAGCAGAAAAAGGGCGGCCGCTATGGCCGCCCCTCAAGTCAGATTGCTTCAAATATCAGCTCGTCATACCCGGTTTCCCCGTCCTGCTCCACGCCGAAGCGGACGCCGGGAAGCTCCCCGATCACCAGCTCACAGGTGGTGTTGACGATGCAGCCGGGGCAGAGATGACCACCCAGGGTGGAAAGGTCTTCCCGGGACAGGGCAATGTGCAGATGACACCGCTGCTCGCTGACGGTTCCGTTCAGACTGACGATCTCACAGTGTTCCCCGATGGACCGGATGTTCACTCCGCTGGCGTCCCGCACCTTCGCTTCCGTGACGCAGCCCACGGCGGAAAGCACCACTCCCGCAGCGATATGCTTCTCCTGAGCGAGTTCCCGGATGGAAAGAAGCAGATCGTCTCCCCGGTGAAGACGGACGCAGTGGCAGACAAAAGCGCCGGACGTGGTCAGAATGGGACGGTTCATCGGTAATCCACCAGCTCTCCCATGTCCCGGCGTTTTTTCTCCCGGAGGGGATCGCCCTCCTTCGCGTAGCCCAGAGCGATCACCAGCCGTACCGGCTGATCAAGAGCGCAGGCTGCCCGGAGCTTGGCGTCGTCCAGCCAGCCGATGATGCAGGTGGAAAGTCCCTGGGCGGTGGCCTCGGCGGTGAGATAAGCGGCGGCAATGCCGATGTCGATGGAGCGGTAGTCCACCTTCGTCACCTTGGAACCCACAGCGGCGCTCTTAGAGTAGGGGCGCTCGGAGATCACGATCAGCACCGGCGCCTGGGCGGCAAATTTGTTCATGCCCATGCCGGTCACGCCGGCAACCACGGTCTTGGCGGCCTGCCCCCGGCAGACGGTGAAGTGGTAGGGCTGGGCGTTGCAGGCGGAAGGCGCTAAGCGGGCAGCTTCCAGCACGGCGTCCAGCTTTTCCTGTTCTACAGGCCGGGTTTCATCGTAACTGCGGCAGGACTGGCGGGCGCGGACGATTTCCAGAAAGTCCATAAGTTGGCTCCTTTGTCAGATTTTCAGGATGCGGTTGGCTGCCCGCTCCTTGGGGGCGGGATCCTCGTCGGCGTAGCCCAGAATGCAGCAGCCGATGCCCCGGTAGTGTTCCGGGACGCCCCACTGATGCAGAAGCGCCTTGCCCTCTTGGGTGTCGAACATCTCCCGGGCGCGGTTGATCCAACAGCTGCCCAGCTCCACGGCGTGGGCGGCGTTGAGCAGATTGCCCAGCACCAGAGAGCCGTCCTCCACCCAGGTGGGGTAGGTGGGGTCAGCCAGCACGACGATGACGCAGGGCGCGCCGTAGAAGGGGTCTGCGTCCGTACCCATCACGGCGGCGTTCATCCGGGAAAGCTGATCCCGGGTAGCCTTGTCCCGGACGGCCACCATGACAGGCTTCTGGTTGTTCATGGCGGAGGGGGCGTAAAGCCCGGCCTCCAGCACGGCGTCCAGCAGCGCGTCCGGCACCTGCTCGGGGCGGTACTTGCGGACGCTGCGGCGGGTTTTCAGAAGTTCACACATAAAAATTACCTCCTAATAAATATCATTCTGCTGACGGTACCGTCCAATGTGCCGTCAGATTGTTTTGACCCTGAACCATTGCAAAGCCCATGGACGCATACAGGCAAATTGCCGGGGTGTTGTCCGCGTCCACGAGCAGCATCATTCCATTGGGACGGTTCATTTCCAGCGCTTTCGCCAGCAGCTTTCGGCCGTATCCCATGCGCCGG
>CAKTKF010000136.1 GCA_934569215.1 uncultured Oscillospiraceae bacterium | reverse complement strand
ACTACTATGCCGGTACAAAGGACGATATCGCCCGGAAGACGGGGCTGTCCTCCAATCAGGTGAAGTACATCCTGCAAAAAGTTAGAAAACAGTTGGCCGACACACTCAAAAAGGAGGGTTTACAATGACGGCTTATCAACTTTTCCGGGGACTGACCGGCGTGGACGGGGAACTGCTGGCGGCGGCAGAGCTGGTGGATTCCCGGAAGGAACCCGCACCGAAGAAATTGCCCGCGAGGAAAATCTGGCTTGTTGCAGCGGTGATTGCGCTGGCACTCCTTTTGGTAGGGTGCGCGGTGGCCTATGCCTTAACTGTTTTCGACAGTCCCGCAGAAATGATCGCCGGTCTGTACGGAGGGTCTGACAGCGCCGCCCCCTTCGAAGATTTCGACCCGGATCGGCCGAACGCCGCCTGGACTGTTCCGGGGTACGAAAAATCCCCCGTGGAGGAAACCGTTGCTCAGGAGCTTCAAAAATGGGTTTCCCCCGTGGGGAAAAGCATTTCCACGGACGGATATACCCTGACGGTCGATGCCTATGTCTACGACAGCGAAACCCAGTGCGGGTTTATCACCATGCTTTTGACCCATGACGCGCCGATAGAACTGTCCCCGGGTCGGAACGGCCTGCTGGGCAGCGTTCCCGTAAACTTCAATCAGTACGGCTATGCTTATCTGATACCCGAAAAGACAACGGGCACCCAGCTGGCGTTTACCTACTATTTCCGGGCGGATATGCAAAATGGAACGAATCTGCTGGTATCCTTCCCGGACTTTGAGGCGGAAGCCAAATGGGAGGAATACGAGGAAAACCGTCCCGCCGAAGTAGCGGCCATTCGCGAGCGGCTGAAGCAGGAGCTTACTCCGCAGGAGGCTGCCGAAAAAATGGAAGCGCTGGGTTACGGGAGCGGCGGCTATACCGGAGAATATGACGACTACTATTATCTGGCTGCTCACGAATATGATGCTGCCCACAGCGCAGACCGGCTCAGCGAGGAAGAGATAGAACGTCAGGCGCTGGAGAAAAAATTACGGGAAGAACTGACGCCTGAGGAAGCGGTGGAACAGCTTCGTTCCCTCTGGGGAGACGAACTGGTAGACGAGATTTTCGCCGGCCAGACGGAGGAGATGACCGCCTTCGCATACCTCACATTGTCGGAAAGAGCCTACGAGCAAGCCCACATGGACGAAATGGTGTGCGTTTCCCTCCCGGACGGCGGCAGTCTGCCCCATCGGACCTTTGGTCAGGGGGATGTTTATGTAAACTCCCTGTGCGTTCGCATCCGGTCTTCCCGTTACGCGGAGCCGGGCAGCGATATCCAGGCCCTCATCTTCCACATGACGGACGGCACCGACTTTGTCGTTGTGGACAGCGTGACAGACAACACCCTGTTCAAGCGGGTCATTGAACACGGTGATTTTCTCGACATGTTCAACAGCGCGATCAACATCGATAAAATACAATCCGTGGAGGTCGTTGGCAAGCTGTCCGGCGCAACGCTGGAAGCCGATGCGGATTAAATGACAGCGTGAACAGCGCCCCGTTTCCCCACAGATCGGGAAACGGGGCGCATTTTGCTGTTGACATCCGGGATTGCGCGCGGCATAATAGTTGTACATACAACGATGTATCTACAACGAGTCAGGAGGCTGCCATGGACATTACGGAACGGAAAATCACCAAAATCGCCCGGGAGGCGGAAAAGTTGGTTCTGCGCACCATGCGGGAAACCGGCGTCGGCACGGCGGAGATCGACCTGATCCACGCCCTGCGCCACAATCCCGGCTGCACACAGGCGGCGCTGGCAGAGCTTCTTCACGCGGACAAAGCCGCCATTGCCCGGAGAACAAAAAATCTGGAAGCGAAAGGCTACCTCGTCCGCCGGGACGCCCCCAACGACCGGCGCAGTCAGCTTCTGTACCCCACGGAAAAGGCGGAAAGCCTGAAATCCTCCAAAGCGGAGATCGAAGCGGCCTTTTATGAGTACCTGACGGATACGCTGACAAAGGAGGAAGCCGCCGCCTTTGCCGGGACGCTGAACAAGCTCTACGCGGCATCCAAGGCGGAAAGCCGGGCGGGCTTCCCCCACTTTCAGCAGACGGCAAAGGGGGGACGACAGCGATGAAGCGTGAAAAAACCTTCCGCCCGGACAGGATCGGCGCGTATTTCCGCGTCGAATGGCTGCCGCTGGCGCTGGTGACCCTTTCCGGCCTGATCTACAACGTCGGCCTGCTTGCCACGCCATGGTTTGAAGGGCGGCTGACGCAGTGCCTTGCGGACATTCTGGGCGGGAATGCCACTGCCGGGAAAATGGCGGTTCTGGTGCTCGCCTATATTCTCGTCACGCTGGGGGTGCAGGCCGCGCGGTTTATCAAGCGGTTCTATGTCCGCCGCTTCGCCAACAACATCAACCGCCGGATGAAGGGCGTCCTGTACGCCAATCTGGTGCGCAGAAGCCGGGCGTCGCTGGAACAGGAGGGCGCGGGGGAGCTGATGACCAAGGCCATCTCCGACGTGGACAACTGCGTGGAGGGAATGCGGAAATTCACCACCGAGGTCTTCGATACCGGCGTGGCGCTGGTGGGCTATGCCGTCATGCTTCTGGTATACGACTGGCAGCTGGCGATCCTGAGTTTGCTATTTACGCCGGTGTCCTACGTCTGCGCGGCGTGGATGAAGCGGAACGTCCAGCGGGCGGGCGCGGCCTACAAGAAAGCGGCGGGCGCCCTCAGCACGGCCACGCTGGATCGGGCGCAGAACGCCGTGACTTACCGCATTTACGGCTGCGAACGCACCCGGGAGGGACAGTACGAGCATACCCTGGACACCTACGAAAAGGCCGCCGTGCGCAGCAATGTATGGCAGTCGGCCTTGCCGCCGCTGTACCTGGCCGTGTCGGAGGCGGGGGTGCTGTTCATTCTGTGGTTCGGGGCGAAAAACGTCCTCGGTTCCGGGTGGCGCGCATGGGACATTGCGGCGTTCACCACGTTCCTTTCCTGCTTTACCAAGCTGACGGTGAAATCCTCCAAGGTGGCGAAGCTGTTCAACTCGGTGCAGAAGGCGGAGGTTTCCTGGAAGCGCATTCAGCCCCTGATGAAATCCCCGGAGACACTGGAGCCCCTGGCCGTTCCGGCGGCGGCAGACGTGACCCTTGAAAACCTTTCCTTCGCCTACGGTGACCAGCCGATTTTCTCCGGGCTGAGCCTGACGGCCCATCCGGGGGATATCATCGGCGTCACCGGGCCGGTAGCCTGCGGCAAGTCCACTTTCGGGCGGGTGTTTCTCTGCGAAGCGCCCTACGGCGGCTCGGCAAAATTCGGGAAGACCGAGTTTTCCGCCCTCACCCCCCGTCAGATCGCGGCGACCGTGGGATATCTGGGACACGACCCGGAGCTGAGCACCGACACGGTGCAAAATAACGTCCTCTGCGGAAGCGATCAGGACGCAAAGCCGTATCTTGCCGCGGCGGCGCTGGATAAGGAAGTGCTGGCCATGGAAGCGGGGCTGGACACCGTCATCGGCAGCAGCGGCACGCGGCTTTCCGGCGGCCAGGCACAGCGGCTGGCGCTGGCAAGAACCCTTGCCCACCCCAGACCCGTTCTGGTTCTGGACGACCCGTTCTCCGCGCTGGACAGAAATACCGAGGATACCGTGTTCGCAAATTTGCAGGAATACGCAAAGGATAAGGTCGTGTTCCTGATTTCCCACCGGCTGTATCACTTCCCGCAGATGCGCACCGTAATCTTTATGGAGAACGGCAAGACCACCGTCGGCACCCACGAGGCGCTGATGGCATCCGTCCCGGTGTACCGGCAGCTCTATGAAAGCCAGACAGGAGGGCAGACTCATGAATAAAAACAGTGTGTTTACCGCGATACGGACGGCAGCAGCGACCCACCGTCTTCTCACGGTGGGTACGGTTCTCTGCGTGGCGGCGTCAGTGGGCGCGTCGTTACTCCCACCGCTGCTGCTGGCGCGGGCGGTCGACCGCCTGACTGCGGGCAGCGGATTGACGTTTCTTGCGGTATTCGGCTATTTTTGCAGTCTGGCGCTGGAGGGGCTGCTTTCCTCCGCCCAGGAAAGCCTGCTGGTGCTGTTCGGCCAGAAAATGACCCACGCTCTGCGTTCGGAAATGTCCCGGAAGCTGACCAAGCTGCCCGCAAGTACCCTTGTTGACCAGAATCCCGGCGAGGTCGCCGCAAGGTTTTCCGGGGATGTGGATACGGTGGAGGCGCTCTTCACCTCCGGCATCATCAGCATGGTGGCGGACGCGTGCCGCATTCTGTCCATCATGGCAGTCATCGCGGTAAAAAATACCGGCCTTGCCCTGATCTTGCTGCTGGTTCTGCCCCTGTTCGCCCTATTCACCCGCCGCGTGCAGAAACGGATGCTGGCCGCCCAGCTGGACAACCGCCGCGCCGTCGCCGCCGTGTCCGGGCAGGTGCCGGAAACGCTTCACAACATCCGCACCATCCGGGCTCTGGGGCTGGAAGCTTACATGGAGCGCCGGTACGATAAGCGCATCGGGGACGGCTACGCCGCTATGGAGCGCACCAATTTTTACGACGCCATCTATTCCCCGGTGGTTCTGCTGCTGAACGCCGTTGTAGTAGGCATCGTCATGCTGCTGTCCGCCTCCGGAAATGCCGAGATTCTGCGTC
>CAKTKF010000135.1 GCA_934569215.1 uncultured Oscillospiraceae bacterium | reverse complement strand
TCCCGGGAGTACCTGCTGCGGCAGGTGGCCAACGGACGTTACAGTCTGTTGCTGATCGTCATTCTCACGGTGGTCAATCTGATCATGACGATTCTGGACACGAACACGTATTTCCTGTTCTCCGCTTCCGTACCGTACTATCTGGTATTCGTGGGGATGGGCATAGAGAACGGCTTTGTGGACGGTGCCTGGAATGTCAAGGGAACGCTCACCTACACGGGTCTGGTCATCGCGCTGGTCATTGTGGCGGTGTATCTGCTGTGCTGGCTGCTGAGCAAGAAGCGCGCCGGTTGGCTGACGGTGGCGCTGGTGCTGTTCATCGTCGATACCGTGGCGCTGGTGGTCATTACCTTTGCGCTGTATGAAAGCCCCGTTGGCAAGCTGGTGGATTTCCTGCTGCACATCTGGGCGATCGTGGAGCTTATCCAGGCGGTGCGGGGCAGCAAGAAGCTCCAGGAGCTTCCCCCCATGGAGGAACCCCGGAACGTCTACACCGGCCCGGAACTGTAAATCTTGTCCCAAAAGGCCGTTGGCCTTTTGGGACAAAGAGATTGCAGTCTGCGGACGGCAAACTCTGCGAGGCTTTTTGATAAGTTGAGAAGCTCCCTCTTTTGAGGGAGCTTCTTAGTTTTATGCCAGATAAATCGCCTTGCAGGCCAGCATGGTTTCGTAGCAGTCCAGCTTGGAGACCAGCTCCAGCGGCGCGTGCATGCTGAGCACCGGCACGCCTGCGTCCACGGTGACAATGTTCCGGTTTGCCATATAGGCCGCCACGGTGTCGCCACCGCCCTGGTCTACCTTGCCCAGTGTCGCGATCTGCCAGATGACGCCCGCCTTGTCCAGCGTGGAGCGGACGTGACCCATGGCCTCGGCGGAAGCGTCGGAGGCGCCGCCCTTGCCCCGGGAGCCGGTGTACTTGCAGATGGCAACGCCGTAGTTCAGCTGGCTGTTGTTCCGCTTGTCGCAGGTCTCCGGCCAGTTGGGGTCGAAGGCGTTGGAAACGTCGGCGGACAGGCAGAAGGAATTGGCGAAGCAGTCGGACAGCTTGACGCCCTGGGCGTCGCACAGGCCTTCCATGAAATGCTCAAAATAGTGGCTCTGCATACCGGAAATGCCAACGGAGCCGATCTCTTCCTTGTCGGCAAGAATGCACACGGCGGTCTTTTCGGGCATGTCCAGAGAGAACAGGGCCTCCAGCTCGGCGTAGGCGCAGACCCGGTCGTCGTGGCCGTAGGAGCTGAGCAGGCTGCGGTCAAGACCCGCCTCCCGGCAGCGTCCCGCGGGAACCACCGTCAGCTCGGCGGAGAGGAAGTCACTCTCCACAAGGCCGTACTTCTCGTTCAGCAGCTTCATGATGTGCAGCTTCACCAGGTCGGCGCCGTCGCCCTCCAGCGGCTGGGAGCCGAGGATCACGTTCAGCTGCTCACCCTCGACGATCTTTCCTGCAGGCTTCTGCATCTGATCCGCCGCCAGATGGGGCAGCAGATCGGAAACCATCAGAATGGGATCGCCCTCGTCCTCGCCGATGGTGACCGCGACCACAGAGCCGTCGGCGCGGTACACCACGCCGTGGAGCGCCAGAGGAATGGCCGTCCACTGGTATTTCTTGATGCCGCCGTAATAGTGGGTCTTCAGGTAGCTGATCTCGGAATCCTCGTACAGGGGATTGGGCTTGATGTCCAGCCGGGGGGAATCCACGTGGGCGGCGCAGATGTTCGCGCCCTTGCTCAGGGACTTGGTGCCGACAACGGCCAGAGCGATGGACTTATTGCGGTTGTTGTAGTAGATCTTGTCGCCGGGCTTGGCTTCCATGCCGGGGGCGAAGGGCTTGTAGCCCAGCTTCTCGGCTTCCCGGACGGCCCAGGCGGTTGCTTCCCGCTCGGTCTTGCACTCGCTCATGAACGCCATGTAGCGCTGGGCGTAGCCTTCCATTTCATCCCGCTGGGCATCGGAAATCCGGGTGTAGCCGTTCTTGGGCGACGCCAGCAGGGAATTGCGCAGTTCTTCTGTGGTCATGTTGCATCCTCCTATGTTTCTTTCCGCCTCCGCCATCAGGCGGGGCGTTACGTTGGGGTAGGTCAGATTTTCCGGCAGCGCCGGAAACAGCCTGGCCTCCCTGATCTCGCTTTCCGGCAGGGGTTCCAGACGGTGAACCGCCGCGAAAAACACCATGCCGTTGGCGCTGCTTTGGGCATCGAAGCCGTAGTAGTCGCAAACCGGGTACAGCTCCGCGTCCCGGACGCCGCTTTCCTCGTACAGCTCCCGTCGGGCAGCATCCAATGGCGTTTCCCCCGGCTCGATGTGGCCGCCCTGGGTCTCCCAGGTGTCCCGCTCCCTGTGGCGGCTGAGAAGCCATTTCCCATCGTACCGGGAACAGACGACAACAAAGGTGTATGTTCCCAGCGTTCCCGCCGGGTGGACGGTGCATTGCAGCGACTTGCGGCGCTCGCTCGCTGCATCCATTATACCAATCTCCCGCAAAAACGCAAGGCATTTTTCCCAGAATTCCGACGCCGAACCGGTGTTTTCCAACACAAAATCGCATTTCCCCCGGAACCAGCTCTCGTCCGGCTGGGCGGCGATGCGGCGGCGGGCGTAGTCTTCGGAAATGCCGTCCCGGCGCATAAGGCGGCGAACCCGGTCTTCTAATGGGGCGGTGACGGCGACGGTCACGTCGCACAGCTCGGCCAGTCCCCCTTCAAACAGGGCGATGGCGTCAATGGCAGCAAGGGCAGGCTTTTCCGAAAGGCGGCGAAGCACCTCCCGTTTCACGGCGGCGTGGGTGATTCTGTTCAAATCCAGCAGGGCTTTTTTGTCGGAAAACACCAGATTTCCAAGTTTTTTCCGCAGCAGAACGCCGTCCTCCACCGTGCCGGGGAAGCGCGCTTCGATGGCCGCAAGAAGGGATGCGTCCCGTGTCAGCAGCTCGTGGTAGATCGCGTCGCAGTCCAGAACCACCGCCCCCCGCTCCTTCAGGACGTTCAGCAGGGTGGTTTTTCCGCAGCCGGTGCCGCCGGTGATACCCAGGATCATGCTTCCTCCTCCGCGTCCACAATGTGGAACGCCGCAGCCTTTTTCAGCCGGTTCTGCACGGCGTAGGCCACGCCGCCCCCCACCGGACATCGGGCGTAGACCTGGTGAATGCTGGGGTCGTCCAGCTCCCGCAAGGCGGCGAACAGGCCGGCGGACAGGGTGTTGACGTCCGCCTCCCGGCCGTAGGACAGGGGGCTGCATCCGGCGTACAGGGGCAGCTCTTCTTCAAAGCACAGCACCCGGTCGCCGGGGGTGAAATGACGGCGGATGTAGGCGGCGGCCTTTTCCCGGCTGCCGGAGACGATGACCACCGGCTCCGCCGGGGCGTAATGGCGGTATTTCATGCCGGGGGCTTTCACTACGGCGTCCTTGTCGATCTGGGCGGTGACGGCCTTGTCGATGACCAGATCTCCCAGAACGGCGATCAGCTGCTCCGGGGTGATCCCGCCGGGGCGCAGCAGCCGGGGACGGTCTTCCGTCAAATCCACAATGGTGGACTCCACCCCCACCCGGCAGGCGCCGCCGTCCACGATGGCGGCGATTTTCCCGTCATGGTCGTGAAGAACGTGCTGGGCGGTGGTGGTGGAGGGCTTTCCGGAAATATTGGCGGAGGGCGCGGCAATGGGAACCCCCGCAAGGCGGATGATCTCCCGGGTCACGGCGTTGTCCGGGCAGCGGACGGCCACGGTGGCGAGTCCGCCGGTGGTGCGCCGGGGGACGCAGTCCCGGGCAGGCAGCACCATGGTCAGCGGCCCCGGCCAGAATTTTCTCGCCAGCTCATAGGCCGCCGCAGGCACGTCATGGCAGAACAGCGCAATTTGCTTCGCGCCGCAGATGTGCAGAATCAGGGGGTTATCCTGGGGACGACCCTTGGCTTCAAAAATTTTGGTCACGGCGGCTTCGTCCAGACCGTTTGCGCCCAGGCCGTAAACCGTCTCCGTGGGGATCGCCACCAGCTTCCCCTGACGGATCAGGTCTGCGGCGATTTTCGGAGTCTGCGTGTCCAACGCGGACAGAAGAAGTGTCTTCATCAACACACCTCCAATCAAAATAAGGGGCAAAGATGGGCAGCCGCTTTTGTTCGCGGCTGCCCATCAGAGACTGGCAAAAATTAGACAGTGGGCTGGTTGGCAGCCTCGATGATCTTGACAAACTTCTCGGGAACCAAAGACGCGCCGCCGATCAGGCCGCCGTCGATGTCGGGCTGCGCCAGCAGCTCGAAGGCGTTCTTGTCGTTCATGGAGCCGCCGTACAGGATGGAGATCGCACGGGCGTTCTTGGAGGAGTACAGCTTGCGCACCACGGTACGGATGTTCTCGCAGACCTCTTCCGCCTGCTCGGGGGTGGCGGTCAGGCCGGTGCCGATGGCCCAGATGGGCTCGTAGGCGATGATGACCTTGCGGATCTTGTCCTCGGGAACACCGGCCAGACCCAGCTTGATCTGCATGGTGATCCACTCGGTGGTGATGCCGCTCTGGCGCTGCTCCAGGGTCTCGCCGCAGCACATAATGGGGGTCAGGCCGGCATTCAGGGCAGCCAGAACCTTGGCGTTGACATCGGCGTCGGTCTCGCCCATGGCGCGGCGCTCGGAGTGGCCGATGATGACGTACTTGCAGCCGGCGTCCACCAGCATGTTGGTGGCGATCTCGCCGGTGTA
>CAKTKF010000134.1 GCA_934569215.1 uncultured Oscillospiraceae bacterium | reverse complement strand
CCAGAAGCTCCATGTCCGCCACCAGTCCGTCAAGACCATGGGCGAGGTTCCCGAGTGGCAGAAGGCCAGATTGCAGCACTATGTGGACGTGGTTCCCTGCCGCATCCACCTGATTTCCGAAGACCCGGACGGCCTGAAGGGCATCAATATGGCGAAGCTGTCCAAGGCCCGGCAGCTGCGCTACCCCATCGTGAAGCCCTACAACGACCAGCTGGAGAACAAGGATCAGTGGTGTATTGCCGCCGTCCCCGGCGCGGCCTGGGCGAAGAAGGTGTTCCCCGGAATGCGCACCAGCACCGCCATGGAGAAGCTGTGGGAGGCCATCCTGTTCACCTCCCGCGTGACCGATGACCCCGTGAAGGCTTGGGAGGAGCACAACGCCGATCTGCATGACCGCTGCGCTTACCTCAACGGCCTGCACATCCGCAGCCTGCACTACACCGCCGAGAACGGCACCGACCTGACCGTGGGCATGATCCCCGAGGGCGAGTGGAAGGGCGGCGGAGACACCAGCCTGCAGGGCATCTTCTTCAACCCCAACATCCCCACGGAGGAGTGCTTCATCTCCCCCAAGCGGGGCGAGGCCGAGGGCATCGTTTACGCCAGCAAGCCTCTGAGCTATCAGGGTCAGCTCATTGAGAATTTCTCCGTCCGCTTTGAAAAGGGCAAGGCCGTGGAGGTCAAGGCGGAGAAGGGCGAAGAGCTGCTCAAGACCATGATCGCCATGGATGATGGCGCGTCCTATCTGGGTGAGTGCGCCCTGGTACCCCAGCACAGCCCCATTGCGGAAAGCGGCATTCTGTTCTATAACACCCTGTTCGACGAAAACGCCGCCTGCCATCTGGCGCTGGGCATGGGCTTTGCCGACACCATCCGGGATTTCCAGAATAAGACCCTGGAGGAGTGCCGCGCCCTGGGCGTCAACGATTCCATGATCCACGAGGACTTCATGATCGGCTGCGACAGCATGAACATCGACGGCATCTGCGAGGACGGCAAGGTCGTGCCGATTTTCCGCAGCGGCAACTGGGCGTTTTGAGTGCCGAAGCGCAATTTTATAGTTTTTTGAAAAAATCGAAAAAAGTGCTTGCATTCTCCGACACTTTATGATATGATATCCGGGCGATTGAAGATTGCCCGGGGCTACTATGCCCTTTAACTGATAAGAAAGAGGTGAACGAAATGAAGGAAGGTATCCATCCCAAGTACGAACAGACCACCATCCGCTGCGCGTGCGGCAATGTCTTTACCACTGGTTCTACCAAGAAGGACATTCGTGTTGAGATCTGCTCCAAGTGCCACCCTTTCTATACCGGCAAGCAGAAGCTGGTTGACACCGGTGGACGTGTTGATCGGTTCAACAAGCGGTTTGGCCTGAAGTAAGACCCGCAAATCCCGCACTGCGCGATGCAGTGCGGGATTTTTGTATTTTTGTGGTTGTTCGCGGCGCGGATGTGTGGTATAATAAGAGAAATGGTAAGAGGGGAAGTGTTGCCCGGGCGGGGAACGCCTCCCATGAGAAAAGCGGAGGTAATATGGAAGAAAGATTTGATAAACAGACCCAGGAGCGTGCAGTCCTGGTGGGATTGAACGCGGACTGCTTTGCCGAGGAAGAGACTGCCACCGAAAGCACCCTGGACGAGCTGGAAGACCTTCTGGAGACCGCGGGAGGCTTCTGCACGGGCAAGGTGCTGCAAAACCGCCATACCCCCGATTCCCACAGCTTCATCGGCGAGGGAAAAGCCCAGGAGGTGCGGATGCTGGCGGAGGCGACCCAGTCCACCATGGTCATTTTCGACAACGAGCTTTCTCCCGGCAACATCCGGGCGCTGGAGGAGATCATCGGGCTTCCCGTTCTGGACAGGAGCGCTCTGATTCTGGACATTTTCGCCCAGCGGGCAAAGACGAAGGAAGGCCGGCTTCAGGTGGAGCTGGCGCAGTACAAATATCTGCTGCCCCGGCTGTCCGGCATGGGTGCGAGCCTTTCCCGGCAGGGAGGCGGCATCGGCACCCGGGGTCCCGGCGAGACCAAGCTGGAATCCGACCGGCGTCACATCCGGGAGCGCATTAACCGTCTGGAAGAAGAACTGGAACAGGTGCGCAAGGTGCGTAGTGTCCAGCGGGAGCGGCGGATGAAAAATTCCGTTCCGGTGGTGGCCATTGTGGGCTACACCAACGCGGGAAAATCCACCCTGCTCAACCAGCTCACCGGCGCGGGGATTCCCGCCAACAACCGGCTGTTTGACACCCTGGACACCACCTCCCGGCTTCTGACGGTTTCCGACAATCTGGATGTGATTCTGTCCGACACCGTAGGATTTATCGCGAAGCTGCCCCACCATCTGGTGGACGCCTTCCGGGCGACGCTGGAGGAGCTGGAATTCGCCGACCTGCTTCTGCATGTCATCGACGCTTCCGACCCGCATCTTGAGGAGCATATCGCCGTGGTGGACAGACTGATCTCCCAGCTGGCCAAGCCGGAAACACCGGTGCTGAAATGCTACAACAAGGCCGATCTGGTGTATTCCGACGACATTCCCGTGGGGAAAAACATTGTTGCCATCTCCGCCAAACGGGGAATCAACATGGACGGGCTGCTGAAAGCCATCGAAACCGCCCTGAACCATGCCCGGCACCATGTCGTGGTGCGCCTGCCCTACGCCATGGGCGGCATGGTGGAGACGCTGCATGACGGCGCCCAGGTCAAGAAAGTGGACTACACCCCGGAGGGCATTGAGATCGAAGCCGTGGTGGACGGAATTCTCTACGGAAGACTCCGGGAATATATCATCAGGGAGTGCTGAGAATTGGACGAGTATCTGGTACCCACCCAATTTGGCGAAGCGGAATTTGTGGAAAAAAAGTCCCGCTTCATCGGCCGCGTCTGGCCTGTGGACACCGAGGAAGAAGCCCTGGCGAAAATTCAGGAGATGAAAAAGAAGCACTACGACGCCACCCACAACTGCTGGGCGTACATCATCAAGGACGGCGCGGTGCGTTTCTCCGACGACGGCGAACCCGGCGGCACCGCGGGAATGCCTATGCTGCAAGTCTTGCAGCGGGAGGGGCTATATAACGTAGTTTGTGTGGTGACCCGGTACTTTGGCGGTATTCTTCTGGGCGCCGGGGGACTGGTGCGGGCTTACACAAAAGGCGCGAAAATCGCCGTGGACGCCGCGGGCAAATCCATGAAGCGGGTCTGGACGGCAGTGTACGTGCCGTGCCCCTATCCCTTCTACGAGCGGGTCAGGCTGGAAGTGGCCGCCTTTGGGGGCATCCTCCGCAAGACGGATTTTGGCGCGGAGGTGGAGCTGGAGCTGCTGTTCCCGGAGGGACAGGTCAGCGCCTTCCTTCAAAAGCTTACCGACCTGTCCAGCGGAACCGTGGAGGGTATGGAAACCGGACAGGAATACCGGGCGTTCCCGGTAGACAGGGAGACTACATAATGGAAATTCGGAAAATTACCCGGGAAAACGCCGGAGATCTCCGGCTGAAAAACGAGCCGTTTGCCATGCCGGGGCGCTTTATCCCGGCGCTGAAAGACGGCGTGTGGACGTACCGGACGGAAACAAGCCCGGAATGCCAGTGGATGACCTTCCCCGACGAGGAATACGACTTTGAAACGGTGAACCGGGAGGGCGCTGCCTTCGGCGCTTACGAGGACGGCGTCTGCATCGGGGTTGCCATTTATCAGGACTACTATTTTTCTTATATGTATCTGCTGGACCTGAAGGTCAGCTCTGCTGCCCGAGGAAAGGGCGTGGGCAAGGCTTTGATCGAAGCGGGAATGGCCGAGGCGAAGGCGCGGGGCTACCGCGGCCTGTACACCCAGGGGCAGGACGATAATCTGAACGCCTGCATGTTCTACTTAAAAGCGGGCTTTACCATCGGCGGCTTCGACAACCGGGTGTACCGGGGGACGAAGCAGGAAAATAAGGCGGACGTTATCTTTTACAAGGATTGAGGGAATGACCATGACTGTGCGGGAAGAACTGGAATGGCAGGAGCATAAGCGCTTGAATCCTCTGGCGGCCTTTGCCGACCAGAGCAAGGGGCGACCGAGGCCGGAAGAACCCCGGGCGGAGGACGTGCGCACCTGTTACCAGAGGGATATTGACCGCATTGTCCATTCCAAATCCTTCCGCCGTCTGATGCACAAGACCCAGGTGTTTTTGCAGCCCGAGGGTGACCACTACCGCACCCGGATGACCCACACATTGGAGGTCAGCCGCATTGCCGGAACCATCACCCGGGCGCTGGGGCTGAACGAAGACCTGGCGGAGGCCATCGCCATGGGACATGACCTGGGACACACCCCCTTCGGCCACGCCGGAGAAGACGCCCTGAGCCAGTGCCTGGGCAAGCCCTTCCGCCACAACGAGCAGAGCCTGCGGGTGGTGGACATTCTGGAAAAGGACGGTCAGGGGCTGAACCTGACCTACGAAGTCCGCATGGGCATTCTGGGTCACACCGGGGACTACTGGCCGGAGACCCTGGAAGGCCAGGTCGTGCGCCGCTCCGACCAGATCGCCTACGTCAATCACGACATTGACGACGCCATCCGGGCGGGCATCCTCACCGACGACGATATTCCCATTGAAATCACCGACGTGCTGGGTCACAGTCACCGGGACAGGATCAACACCCTGGTCTGCGACGCCATCCGCACCTCCCGGGAATTTGGGAAGGTCTGCCTGTCTCCCGACGTGGACAGGGCGCTCAAA
>CAKTKF010000133.1 GCA_934569215.1 uncultured Oscillospiraceae bacterium | reverse complement strand
ACGAGTTTTTAATAAAACGCTTAAAAGCGTTTTATTCGGCCGCAGGATTGCGGCCAGCGGCCACTGCCGCTAAAAACGAAGTCAATACATTTCTTACCGCCGACCAGGCGGTCTGCCGTGAAACGGCAGAATAAAATGATGAAATCATTTTATTAAGAAATAGTATTATCTCTCCGTTTATTATACCCTCCGACCCAGGAAAAGGCAAGGGAAATCTATGCCCATTCCTGGGAAATCGCCGCCAGCGCCGCCGACAGCCGTTCTTCTTTCAGGCCGGAGTAATTGATCACCAGGCAGTGCAAGTCCTCCGATTGGTCGTGGTAGTAGCTGCTCAAGGCTCTGACCCGGATGCCAAGCGTGGCCAGCTTTTCCGTCAGCGCCCGGTCGGAAAGGGACGTGTCAACTTTTAACAAAAAATGCAGTCCCGCGTCCTGTTCCTGAATGGTCAGTTTGCCGGAAAAACTGCAATTTTCCAGCAGGGAAACCACGGCGTTCCGGCGGTTTTTGTAGAATTTCCGCATCCGGTTGATGTGCTTCTCAAAAAAGCCACGGCTTAGGAACCGCGCCAGCGTGTATTGCTCAAAGCTGGGAACGGTGCAGCTGTAGAACCCCAGCTTCTGCTGAAACGCTGCCATCAGCCCCGCGGGCAGCACCATGTAGCTGATTCGGATGGAGGGCGCAAGGCTCTTGGAGAAGCTGTTCATGTAGATCACCCGCCCGCCGTCGTCCAACGACTGCATGGCGGGGACAGGGTGGGCGTCGAAGCGGAATTCCGAGTCGTAGTCGTCCTCGATGATCCATTTTTCGCCCCGGTTTGCCCAGTCCAGCAGCTCCCGCCTCCGGCTCACCAGGGTGACAATGCCGGTGGGAAAGTGGTGGGAGGGGGAAATATGCAGCACGTCGGCGCTGCCGAGGCTCTCCGGGAGAACGCCCCAGTCGTCCATGGCGGCGCTGACGGTTTTCACGCCCCCGGCGGCGTAGATTTTCCGGATTTTCCCGTAGCCCGGCTCTTCCACGGCGTAGACCTTCTCCCGCCCCAGAAGCTGAATCAGAAGATTGTACAGGAAGTCCGTTCCCGCGCCGATCAGAATGTTCTCCGGATCCACCCGCATTCCCCGGAAGGCCGCCAGATGGCCGGCAATGGCCTGCCGCAGCTCCGGGACGCCCCGGTTGGGCAGGGGCGCGAGAAGCGCTTCCCCAAAGTCCAGCATGACCTCCCGCTGCAGGCGCGACCAGACGGAGAAGGGAAACTGCTCCGTGCCGTTGGCGGTCAAATCGAGCAGGCAGGTTGCGTCCTCCTTCGGGCGGCACGCCGGGGCGGCGGGCACCGGGTTGCGGCGCTCCACCGTCTCCACAAAATAGCCCACCTTCTCCTTTGAGCAGATGTAGCCCTCGGACAGCAGCTGGCTGTAGGCGGCTTCCACGGTGATCTTGCTGACCTCCAGGTTTTCCGCCAGCGCCCGCTTGGAGGGCAGCTTTTCCCCGGGACGCAGCGCCCCGGACAGGATATCCCCCCGGATGCAGCGGTAAAGCGCTTCGTAAAGGGGGACACCCGGGGATTTTTTCAGCTCGTAGGTTAACATAACTTCTTCTCCTTGAGGTGGGGTGAATTGGGTCAGCAGGCGGTTTGGTTTTCAATCAATTGGAATTTGTCAGTGAATCACTTGATATCTTACTCTGATATACGAATCATTCAAAACCGTGCAATTGATGAGTTTCAATACACCCAATTTAGATAACTCCTTTTCTGAAAGAATGGAACTGCCGTCTATCAAAGAGGTCGTTTCTTTGCCGCCAATCAGCACCGGAGCCACAACGACATCAATATAATCAAACAGCTTCTCACGAAGGAATAATCCGTTGACCGTGCCACCGCTTTGGATCGTTAATTTTTCGCATCCATACGATAATTTTAATTCACGAAGCGCATCTTTCAGTGACAGTTCTTCCTGAAAAATGATATGGAGATTGCTTTCCTTAATGTTATAAGCAGGATGATCTTTATTGGATGTGATCAGCACAAACTCCTTGGATTTTTTGCAGAAATATGTTATGCCATGCTCGGTCAAATGGTGGTTATCCAACAAGACAAATGAAACAGGAGTCTTATCGGGAAAGGGCTTTTGGTTTACGCCCATCTTTTCCTGCACACGTCCTGTGTTAAAAGACCAGAGATCGGTTGTTTGCTCAATCTCATAATACTGGGGCAGCCCTTCTTTCAACCCGTCTATCTTAGGGAAATCCTTATCTACATCCAAATCATCTGATGCACCCGGGCTTATCTTTCCATCTAAGGACATAAGCATAAATAAAGTTGTTATTGGTCTATCCATAATAAGTCTCCATAAATTCCAATTTGCCAGTCTGCTAAACCCACGAAACAAATAACCCAGAAGCGGGTCAAGCACTCTCACGCCTTTTTCCTGCGGAAGACGCGGCGAGAAATCTTTTCACCCCAGTCGAACAGGCGCTGCATGGCGAAAAATACCGTGGGGGTCATGAGCAGCAGCGTCAGCATCAGAAGGTTCGTCTGCACCGTGCCGGAACGCAGCTCGAACAGCTCCCCAAGGCAGGTGAACACCACGACCAGACACACCAGCATCCCACCCCACACGATTCTGCGGAACGCGCCGAAGGGCTTGCACACCTGAAACAGCACCATCATGCCCACAACCGCGAGAATGCCCGCGCACACCGTGGCGATGGACTCCGCCGGGAGGTCAAAAACCACCATAAACGCCTGACACACCAGCACGGCAAACACGTTGGTCAGCCCGCCGGGGAACGCCCGGCGCAGAACGCCCCGGAGGAAATGCCCGGTCACCCGGTCGTAGTTCGGCTCCATGGCGAGAAAGAACGAGGGAATGCCGATGGTCAGCGCGGAGATCACGGTCAGGTGCATGGGCTGCAAGGGGTACGGCCAGTCCGTGAACAGGGAGATCACCGACAGGAACAGGGAGAAAATATTCTTCACAAGGAACAGCGTAGCCGCCCTCTGAATGTTGTTGATGACCCGCCGCCCCTCCGCGACGATGCCGGGCATGGCGGCAAAGTCGTTGTTCAGCAGCACGAGACTGCCCAGCTGGCTGGCCGCCTGTGCGCCGGAGCTGAAGGCAATGGAGCAGTCCGCCTGCTTCATGGCAAGCAGATCGTTGACGCCGTCGCCGGTCATGGCCACGGTGTGCCCCTGCTTTTGCAGCGCCGCCACCAGACGGCGCTTTTTCTCCGGCGTCACCCGGCCGAAAACCGTATTTTCCGACACCGCATGGGAAAAATCCTCGTCGGTTTCCAGCGCGGAGGTGTCAATATACCGGTCTGCACCGGGAATGCCCGCCCGGGCGGCGATCAGGCTGGCGGTGTGGGGATTGTCGCCGGATATGACCTTCACGGTCACGCCCTGACGGTCAAAATAGCCGAAGGTCTCGGCCGCCTGCTCCCGGATGCGGCCGCTGAGCAAAATCAGGGCAAGGGGCGTCACCAATGCCGGGTCCAATGCGCCGGGGACGGGGTCGCCGTCATATCGGGCGGCCAGCAGCACCCGGCAGCCCTGCTCCGCCCAGCTGTCCACGGTGTCCCGGTATTCTTCAAACCGCTGCGCCAGAATGAATTCCGGCGCGCCTACCAGAAACGCGCCATGTTCCGCGAACACCGCCCCGCTCCACTTGGTCTCCGGGGAGAAGGGAATGCGTTTTTCGCAGACCCAGTCAGTTTCGCCGCTGAACAGCTCGTGAATGGCCTTGCCAGTGGCGTTGTCCGGCTCTGACGCGCCGTACATGGCGGTGAGGACGGCTTCCAGATATTCAGGGTTTCCATCAGACAGTGGAACGACATTTTCCACTTCCATGTCCGGCTCGGTGATGGTACCGGTTTTGTCCACGCACAGCACGTCTACCCGCGCCAGGGTCTCGATGCAGTTCATGTCCTGCACCAGCACCTTTTTCCGGCTCAGCTTCACCGCCGACGCCGCCATGGCGATGGAGGTCAGCAGATACAGCCCCTCCGGGATCATGCCCACCAGCGCCGCAACGGTTCCCTCCACGCTGCTTTCCAGTCCCAGCTTGAGGACGCAGAACTCCTGATAGAACAGGATAATCCCCACCGGCACCAGCGCAATGCCCACGAAAAGGATCAGCCTGTCCAGAGAGCGCATCATTTCCGATTTTTTCCCGCCGGGGTTCTTCTGAGCCTCCCGGGAAAGCTGGGCGGCGAAGGAATCCCCGCCCACGGCGGTGAACTGCACCCGTCCCCGGCCGGAGAGAATGGCCGAGCCGGATTTGACCTCATCTCCGGGAACTTTCGTCACCGCGTCGGCTTCGCCGGTGAGCAGCGACTCGTCCACCCACATTTCCCCGCTGCGCAGGATGCCATCGGCGGGAAGGGTGTCGCCGGAGGCAAACTCGGCGATATCGTCTTTGACGATTGCTTCCGGGGAAATCTCCTGCCGCGTTCCGTCCCGAATGACGGTTACGGGACGCTCCGCCACCAGCGTCAGCCGCTCCACCGCCCGCTTGGCGCGGATCTCCTGAATGATGCCGATGACGGTGTTGATCACCGCCACCACCAGAAAGCCCATGTTCAGGGGGCTGGAGCCGCCGATGATGAGCATCACGGCCAGAACCACGAAAATCAGGTTGAAAAAGGTGAAGCAGTGGGTCAGTACGATTTCTTTTTCGCTTTTGCCGGAATAGACCGGCTTCCCCGCGGGGGTGCGCGACTGAACCTGTTCGTCAGTCAG
>CAKTKF010000132.1 GCA_934569215.1 uncultured Oscillospiraceae bacterium | reverse complement strand
AGGGTACGCACAGGCTTTTCAAAGAATCAAATGATTAGGAGGAAATCACTTTGAAGGATTGGGCTTATTTGACAACTGTTGAGGAGATGGAGCAAGCTACCAACTCTCTGCTGGAAAACGGCAGTAAGGTTGGC
Source organism: uncultured Oscillospiraceae bacterium (assembly GCA_934569215.1). GTDB lineage: Bacteria > Bacillota > Clostridia > Oscillospirales > Oscillospiraceae > Faecousia. The sequence continues at coordinate 4,711 of CAKTKF010000132.1, read as the reverse complement.
GCTGACTCCTGGCAGCAGCGGGTCAAGAACCAGACCCCCCATTGCGGCTTCGGCGAATCCGGCACTTGCTGCCGTATCTGCTCCATGGGCCCGTGCCGCATCACCAAGAAGGCCCCCCGGGGCATCTGCGGCTGCGACGTACATGGTATCGTCGGCCGTAACTACCTGCGGTTCACCGCCGGCGGCGCTGCGACGCACTCCGACCACGGCCGCGAAATCATGCACACCCTGTACCAGACCAAGGAAGGCGGCAACTATCAGGTCAAGGACCCCGAGAAGCTGATCCGCATCGCCAAGGAGTGGGGCGTGGAGACCGAGGGCAAGGATATCTACGACCTGGCTCACGAAATGGCCGAGATCGGCCTGCTGGAGTACGGCAAGCCCTTCGGCGTACAGCGTTTCCTGAAGCGCGCCCCCGAGCATACCCAGAAGCTGTGGCATGAAGCCGGCATCGAGCCCCGCGCCATCGACCGGGAAGTCTCCACCGCCATGCACATGACCCACATGGGCTGCTCTTCTCTGCCTGAAGCGCTGATCCGCCAGTCTCTGCGTGCCGGCCTGTCCGACGGCTGGGGCGGCTCCATGATGGGTACCGAGTTCTCCGACGTTATGTTCGGCACTCCCAAGCCCATTGACACCACCGCCAACATCGGCGTTATGGAGAAGGACAATGTCAACATCGTTGTTCACGGCCATGACCCCAGTCTGTCCGAAATGGTCGTTTACTACGCAAACGACCCCGAAATGATCGCTTATGCAAAATCCATGGGCGCGAAGGGCATCACCGTCTCCGGTGTGTGCTGCACCTCCAACGAGGTCACCATGCGTCACGGCATCCCCATGGCCGGTAACTTCCTGAATCAGGAGAACGTGGTTCTGACCGGCGCCTGCGAGGCCATTGTCGTGGACGTGCAGTGCATCTTCCCCGCTCTGGGCCCCCTGAGCAAATGCTTCCATACCAAGTTCATCACCACCTCTCCCATCGCCCGGATGCCCGACTCCGAGTTCATCCAGTTCCATGCCGAGACCGCCGGTGAGAACGCCAAGGCCATTGTCAAGATGGCAATCGAGAACTTCAAGAACCGGAAGCCCGAGATGGTCAACATCCCCAGCCTGAAGCAGAACGCCCGTGTGGGTTACTCTGTGGAAGCCATCAAGAAGGTTCTCGACGGCGTCGCCAACTCCCAGGTGGACGAGTTCGGCACCACCAAGCCTCTGATTGAGTGTGTCCATTCCGGCGTTCTGCGCGGCGCTGTGGCCATGGTCGGCTGCAACAACCCCAAGGTTCGTCCCGACACCGCGCACATTGAGCTGATGAAGAAGCTGTTGGAAAACGACATTATCCTGATCGTCTCCGGCTGCTCCGCCCAGGCTGCTGCCAAGGCCGGTCTGATGGATCCCGAGAAGGCCAAGGAATACTGCGGCGCAGGTCTGAAGCGCGTGTGCGAGCTGGCTGGCATCCCGCCCGTCCTGCACATGGGCTCCTGCGTGGATATTTCCCGTATGATGATTCTGGCCTCCGATATCGCCAAGGACTGGGGCATCAACATTTCCCAGGTTCCCGTGGTGGGCTGCGCTCCCGAATGGATGTCCGAGAAGGCCGTCTCCATCGGCAACTACGTCGTGGCTACCGGTATCGAGACCTTCCTGGGCGTTGACCCCTACACCAAGGGTTCCGAGGAAGTCACCGCGCTGCTCCAGGGCGAACACGGCGTCAAGGACTGGGTCGAGGCTCGGTTCGTCGTGGAAACCGACATTGAGAAGCTGGGCGACAAGATGATCGAGTGCATCGAGGCCAAGCGCGCCGCACTGGGCATCTAAGGAGCCTGCGTCACCCGAATAGAAAGCCATTTGAATTCGGGATAACTTTTACTTACGAGGTCTTTTTCCAATGAAACTAGCGATTACCGGCAAGGGCGGCGTGGGAAAAACCACGCTGGCCTCCACGCTGGCACGGCTCTACGCCGACGAAGGACGCACCGTCCTGGCCGCCGACGTGGACCCTGACGCCAATCTGGGACTGGCTCTCGGACTGAGCCAGGAGGAAGTGGACGCCATCGTCCCCATCTCCAAAATGCGCACCCTGGTGGAGGAGCGCACCGGCGCGAATGCCGCCAATAAGTTCTTCAAGCTGAACCCCTATGTGGCGGACATCCCGGACACCTTCTCCAAGGAGATCAACGGCGTCAAGCTGCTGGTCATGGGTACCGTGGACGTGGGCGGCAGCGGCTGCGTCTGCCCCGAGCATGTGATGCTGAAGGCCATCCTCTCCGCGCTGACCTATCGGAAGAACGATGTGGTCATCATGGATATGGAAGCGGGTCTGGAGCATCTGGGACGGGGCACGGCAGCCAACATGGATCAGTTCATCGTGGTGATCGAACCCGGCGCGAGATCGGTGCAGACTTACCACAACGTCAAGCGTCTTGCGAAAGACTTGGGCATTACCCGCGTCCGGGTGGTGGCCAACAAGATCCGGGACGACGGCGACGAGGAATTCATCCGCTCCGCCATTCCGGCGGAAGATTTGCTGGGCTTCATCCACTACAATCCCGACATCATAGACGCCGACCGGCAGGGGAAATCCCCCTATGATTTCAGTCCCGCGGCAATCGAAGAAATTCGGAAAATCAAAGCGATATTGGATCGTGATGAATCTTAAATTAGGAGGAAATACCGTGACACTTTTTGAAAGAGTTTTTGGCGGCAACGACTACAACTATGCCCGTACTGTAGCCGCCATTGATGAGGCCATCGCCACCTACGGCGAGAGCGAGCCTGTTTCTTTCCCCGGCACCGCTTACAGCCTGCCCTGTTACTACGGCGTCACCGGCGTGAAGATCACCACTCTGGGTGAGATGAAGGCCGCCATGGACACCATCAAGTCCAAGATGACCCGCAACAACCGTCTCCATGACGCCTTCGAAAGCGGCATTGCGTCCGCTCTGTGCGCCGAGTTCCTGGAAGCGCTGAAGTACCTGCACGGCGCGGAGCCTTATTCCGAGCCGGAAATGGGTCACCTGACCGACGCCTTCGTCCGTAATCTGGGCGTGCCGCTGGTCACCGGCGACATCCCCGGCGTTGCCGTTATCATCGGCGGCGCGGAAGACCCCGCCGAGACCGTGGCTCTGGCCAAGTCCTACCAGGCGCAGGGTATTCTGGTCACCCTCACCGGCGACTCCATCAAGCACTGCTTCGACGCCGGCATGAAGCTGGGCGAGAACGTCCGCGTGGTGCCTCTGGGCTACGAAATGCAGTCCGTTATCCACGTTGTCTCCGTGGCCGTCCGTGCCGCGCTGATCTTCGGCAACGTGACCCCCGGCGACTTCGCCTCCCTGTCCAAGTACACCATGGACCGCGTCAAGGCCTTCGTCAACGCCTACAAGCCCCTGTCCGATGAGATCGTCTCCTACGGCGCCGGCGCCATCTGCCTGGGCTTCCCCGTCGTCTCCAACGAGACCGAGAACATGTTCCGTGTTCCCAAGTCCCTGATCCAGCAGCTGGATACCTCCAAGTGGAATGCCACCTCTCTGGAAGCCCGGGACATCAAGCTGAAGATCACCAACATCGACATCCCCGTGGCCTTCGCCACCGCGTTCGAGGGCGAGATCATCCGCCGCGGCGACATGCAGGTGGAAGTGGACGGCTCCCGCGTGGACTGCTTCGAGCTGGTGCAGACCCGGGACGCTTCCGAGGTGGAAGACCACAAGATCGTTGTGGACGGCCCCGAGATCGACGAAGTCCCCGTCGGCTCCAAGATCTCTCTGAGCTACACCGTGGAGGTCGCTGGCAAGGCCATGCAGCCCGACTTCGAGTCTGTCATGGAGCGTAAGATGCACTCCTGGATCAACTGCATCGAGGGCGTTATGCACACCGGCCAGCGCGACATGATCCGTATCCGTATCTCCAAGGCCGACTTTGAGGCCGGCTTCAAGTTCAAGCATCTGGGCGAGGTGCTGTACGCCAAGGTCAAGAGCGAGTTTGAGGCCGTCGTGGACAAGTGCCAGGTCACCATCGTGGTCAATCCCGAGAAGAACGCCGCTCTCCGCGCCGCCGCCAACGAGGTGTTCGACAAGCGTGACGCCCGTCTGGCTTCCATGACCGACGAGTCCGTGGATCAGTACTACACCTGCATCATGTGCCAGGCCTTCTCCCCCAGCCACGTGTGCATCGTCACTCCCGAGCGTCTGGGTCTGTGCGGCGCCGTGTCCTGGCTGGACGCCAAGGCCACCAAGGAGCTGGATCCCGCCGGCCCCTGCCAGCCCATCCTCAAGGAAGGCTGCACCGACGAGAAGCTGGGTCGCTACGCCACCGTGGACGAGGCCGTCAACAAGTACAGCCATGGCGCTCTGGAGCATGTTACCCTGTACTCCCTGTTCCAGGATCCCATGACCTCCTGCGGCTGCTTCGAGTGTATCTGCGGCGTCGAGCCTGTCACCATGGGCGTCGTCATCACCTGCCGTGAGCATGCGGGTATGACCCCCCTGGGCATGACCTTCTCCGAGATGGCTTCCATGACCGGCGGCGGCGTGCAGACCCCCGGCTTCATGGGTCACGGCAAGCACTTCATCGCTTCCCACAAGTTCATCGCCGCCGAAGGCGGCCCCGGCCGTATTGTCTGGCTGCCCAAGCTGCTGAAGGATCAGATGCGTGAGCGCCTGGACAAGACCGCTCTGGAAATGTACGGCGTAGAGAACTTCACCGACATGAT
>CAKTKF010000131.1 GCA_934569215.1 uncultured Oscillospiraceae bacterium | reverse complement strand
GTGTGGGCGTAGTCAATAAGGATGCTGTAGGGCTTTCCGGGGGTAGGGACTACCTCCACCCTGCCCTTGACGCCGGAGGCCGTTTTCAGGGCAGCGGCGCAGGCCGTCAGGGAAATGCCCAGCTGTTTGGCGATGCCCATGACCGTCAAGGCGTTGTAGACGGTAAACTTTCCGGGAATGGGCAGAGACACCGCCTCCCGCTCTTCGCCGGATACGGCCGTGAAGCGAATGCCCTGCGCCAGAAGCTCCAGATCTTCACCCCGCAGGTCGGCGGGGTGGTGTACGCCCGTGGTCAGCACCGGGCAGGCGGCCGCCGCGAGAATTCTTCCCGAATAACTGTCGTCCGCATTGACGACCGCCAGACGGCAGCGGCGGAACAGCTCGGCCTTGGCCTCACAGTAGGCGTCCATGGTCTTGTGGAAATCCAAGTGATCCTCCGTCAGATTGGTAAAGGCGGCGACGTCAAAATGAATGCCGCCGATGCGCTCCAAGGAAATGGCATGGCTGGAAACCTCCATCACCACATGGGTGCAGCCGGCGTCCCGCATTCTGGCAAACAGCGCCTGCAGTTCAAAGCTCTCCGGGGTGGTTCGCTCGGTGGGGATGGTCTCCTGGCCGATCATGTTGGCCATGGTGCCGATCAGCCCCACCTTCGCCCCCAGGCAGGTTTCCAGCACCTGCTTTAATAAAAGCGTGGAGGATGTTTTTCCGTTGGTGCCGGTAATGCCGATCATGGTCATCTGCTCCGCCGGGCGGCCAAAGAAGTTGCGCCCCAGCAGCGCCAGCGCCAGCCGGTCGGATTCCACCAGAACATAGGGGATACCCGTCTCCGGCTTTTTCGCCGTGACCACCGCCGCCGCGCCCTTTTCCGCGGCCATGGGAATAAATTTGTTTCCGTCGGCGGCAAAGCCGGACACGGCCACAAACAGGCTGCCCAGGGTCACCTTCCGGGAATCGTAGAAAATCTCTTTGATCTCAAGCTCCGGGTCTGCGGTGCATTCCAGAACGGAAATGCCCGTCAATAGTTCCTTTAGCTTCATATTCATCCTCCGTTGTCAGTCTCTGGCCGCGGTATCCGCAAATACCAGCGTGATCGTCGTTCCCGCGGGAACCTCGGTATCCTTTGGGGCGCTCTGCGCCGTCACGGTTACGCCGGCGGAGATTTCGTCATTGCCCGTCACCAGAATGTACAGCCCCAGCGCCCCTGCGGCGTCGCTGGCCTGCTGACGGTTCATGCCGTAAAAATCGGGAACCTTCACCGTTTCCGGCTCCGGGGTTTCTCCAAAGAATAAAAGCACCTGGCTTCCCCCGGGGACGGTCTGCCCGGGAGACGGGATCTGTCCCGTCACCGTTTCGCCGCTGCCGGAAATTGCCGCCGTCAGCCCTTCTTTTTTCAGAAGCGCCTGGGCATCCTTCGCCGTCATGCCGGTCAGGTCTTCCATGACGATCTGCTTTCCCGCTAAATCGTCCTCGGAAAAGGACTGCTTCACGCCTAAGTATGGCAGCACGTCCGCCATCACCGCGCCCACGGTGGGCGCTGCCATGACGCCGCCGGAAATGTAAATTCCCGTTGTCCGGGACGGTGTATCCAACGCGGCAAGTATAATATACTCCGGATCGTCCATAGGCGCAATCCCCACAAAAGATACGATTTTATCCTGGACGCGCTGGCCATTCTCGTCAAAAACGTCAATTTTTTCGCTGGTTCCGGTCTTTCCGCCGATGGAAAACCCGGCAACTTTGGCATTTTTTGCCGTTCCCTCCGTGACGACGGACTCAATGAGGGTGCGCATGGTGTCGGAGGTCTCCTTGGAAATGGTTCTGCGTACCACCGTCGGCTCCGCCTTCATCACCGTGTTGCCGTCGGCGTCCAGAATTTCCGAGACGATGTACGGCTCCAACAGCTGTCCGCCGTTGACCACCGAGGAGATCGCCCGCACCAGCTGCAAGGGGGTGATCTTGAAGGTCTGGCCGAAGGAGCCGGAGGTCAGGGACGCAGTCCCCCATTTGTCCGTATCCGTGACCAGGGCTTTGTCAAAAAAGACGCCCTTGCTCTCTCCCGCAAGGTCGATGCCGGTTTTTTCCAGCACCCCGAAATTTTTGACGTATTCGTAAAACCGCTCCCCGCCCAGCTTCAGGGCGATATGGGCGAAGGCGATGTTGCAGGAATTTTGCAGTGCCTGGGGCGTCTTTTCCGCCCCGTGTCCCGTGGAGCGCCAGCAGTGCAGCCGCTGGGCGCGTCCCGGAATCTGTTCAGAACCGGAGCAGTGGAAGGGGGTATTCAAATCGATGGCGCCGCAGTCCAGCGCCGCCGACATGGTCAGTACCTTGAAGGTGGAACCCGGCTCATAGCCGTCGGAGATCACCCGGTTGCGCCACTGCTTCAATCGGGCGGCGGAGAGGGCTTCCCCGTAGGCCGTCTTCCCCGCCTCGTAGGCTTCGCTTCCCTCCGGCTCAGAAAGGTACGACCGTTTCATTTCTTCCAGCTGCGCCGCCGTTCCCTCGTCGGCGATTTCCAGATAGTTGTTGGGGTCATAGCTGCCCAGCGTGGCCATGGCGAGGATCTCTCCCGTCTTGCAGTTCATCACCAGCCCGAACGCGCCGTTTTGGACATCGTAGCGGGCAATGGCGGCGGAAAGCTGCTTTTCCAGGCACGCCTGCACCGTGGCGTCCAGCGTCAGGATCACGCTGTCTCCTTGCCGGGAGGAAACGTAGTTTTCATAGGAAAAGGGCATATCCATTTCGTTATTGCCCTTGGTGGTGATGACTCTGCCCGTGCTGCCTGAGAGGAAGCTGTTGTAGGCGGCTTCCACCCCCTCGCAGCCCTCGTTGGAGGCGTTGGTGAAGCCGACGACCTGGGCAGCCAGCGTCTCATAGGGGTAGACCCGCCGGGAGGTGGGTTCCAGATGGATGCCGGAAATGCCCTTTTCATTGATGTAATCCCGGATCATTCCGGCGGTCTCCTCGTCAATGCGGGTGCCGACCTGCTTGTAGCGCCGTTTGATGTCCGCCGCCTGCTCCTCGATCCATGCAGGGTCTTTTCCCAGGATCTCCCCCAACGTCCGGGCAATTTCAGGAATATCCGCCTTGGACTGCTTCAGCTCGTGGGGGTCGAGATACACATTCTCCACGCTGACGGAGGTCGCCAGAATATTCATATTCCGGTCGAAAATGTCCCCCCGGTCGGCGGTCACCGTCGTCGTGCGGGTCTGGTTGCGCAGAGCGAGGGAGGAATAATAATCGTAATTTGTCACCATCAGGCTGTACAGCCGCAGTCCCACCGGCAGAAAGGCCAACGCCCCCAGCAGCGCGGATACCAGCATGATCCGCCTGTGCTGACCGCTGTCCAACCGCAGGCGGTTATATTCCCGCTTCTTCCTCCCCATAAGCCACCGGCCTTTCCGTCAAGATACAACTTTGGGCAGCAAGGGAATCCCTCGCCGCCCAGTGCAGCTGCTATCTTACTTTATGAGGAGGTACGGACTTTATGCAGGGGAACCGCTTTTTCCGCTCAGCCGAAGGAAGCGGATTCCCCGTCCCCGAACAGGCCGCCAAAGAACCAGACGATGTCGTCCCAAAGCGTCCGTTCCGGCTTCGGCTGGGAGATCGTGACGGTGATGGTTCTGCTCTGCACTTCCTCCACCGGCACCATGCCGAGAGCCAGCGCCTTGTCCCGGATGTCCTCCAGGTCATAGCCGTCCCGGTAGGTGCGTTCCAGCTCGGCGTTGTCGCGGTTCAGTTGGGCGACGTAGTTGGACATCTGCTCATACTGCGCCCAGTCGCTGCGCAGCTGCAATGCCCCCACCACCATGACCGCCAGCATCACCACCGCCACCGTGATGCCGATCAGCGCCACAGGGTCGATATAGATTGCCTTTACCTGCTCCTGCTTTGCGATCGGGAGCTTTGTTTTGGCCTTTTTCTTCTTTTTCTTCGGCGCAAGCACCTGCGCCTCGCTGCCGGGGACATAGAACTGACCAATGTACTGAATTTTGGGCTTTTCCGTCATCATTCTATCCCCTTTCCGGCAATTTCTGCCAATTATAACTTCTCGCAAATCCGCAGTTTGGCGCTGCGCGCTCTGGGGTTCCGTTCCAGCTCTTCTTCCCCGGAAACGATGGGCTTGCGGGTCACGATCCGCACCTGGGGCTTCTTGCCGCAGACGCAGACCGGGAAGCTGGGCGGGCAGGTGCAGCCCTTCGCCGCCTCTGCCATGGCGTTTTTCACAATGCGGTCTTCCAGAGAATGGAAGGTGATCACCGCCAGCCGTCCACCGGGATTCAGCAGCGGAACGGCTTTTTTCATCACCGTTTCCACCGCCCCCAGCTCGTCGTTGACGGCGATGCGGATGGCCTGAAAGCTTCGCTTGGCCGGGTGCTGCTTCTCCCGCAGAGCGGAAGCGGGCATGGCGCTTTTGATGACGTCCACCAGCTCCAGGGTCGTCTCAATGGGAGCCTGCTCCCTGCGGCGGCAAATGGCCGCGGCGATCCGGGGCGCGAAGCGCTCCTCGCCGTAATCATATAAAATACGCTTGAGTTCCTCGTAAGACCAGGTGTTCACGATCTGACGGGCGTCCCGGACGTCCTCGCCGTTCATGCGCATATCCAGCGGCGCGTCCGTCATATAGGAAAAGCCCCGCTGCCCGTCGTCCAGCTGGGGGGAGGAAACCCCCAAATCCAGCAGAATGCCGTCCACTTTATCAATGCCCAGCCCTTGCAGCGCCTCATCCATGTCGCAGAAATTGGCATGAACCAGCGTGACCCGACCTTCGTAGGGCTTTAACCGTTCCGCCGCCGCTGCCAGCGCCACGTTGTCCCGGTCAATGCCGATAAGCCGTCCGGTGGTGAGCTTCGCGGCAATACGGCTGGAATGTCCCGCG
>CAKTKF010000130.1 GCA_934569215.1 uncultured Oscillospiraceae bacterium | reverse complement strand
TTCATATAGGTCTGGGGCTTGAGGAGAAACAGCTTTTTGCCGCCGTAATTCACCTGGGTATACAGACCCTGAAATTTCAGCCTGTCCACCTTGGCACCCAGTTTTTCGGCCAGAATGTCCATTGCCCGGAAGCCGGTGTTGTGCCGGGTCTTCTCGTATTCCCGGCCGGGATTGCCCAGGCCGACGATCAGCCAGCTGTCATTGCCTTGCTTGGAAAACACGGCTTAGAACAGGTCGGCGATGGAGGTGGCGCCGTGAATATGACCGATGGCACGGGCAAACACGGGGGCGACGTCCAGGAATTTGATCTTGTGGCTGGGGGTGTTGGCAATCTCGGGAATGGTGTTCAGCAGTACCATTTCCTTGATGGGGCTTGCCTCAATGCGGTCGTAGGCGGGGCCGGAGAGGACGCCGTGGGTAGCGCAGGCGTAGATGTCCTTGGCGCCGCCGATCTCCACCAGAGCCTTGGCAGCGTTGCACAGGGAACCGGCGGTATCCACCAGATCGTCGTACAGGATGCAGCTCTTGCCCCGGACGTCGCCGATGATGTTCATGACCTCGGAAACGTTGGCCTTGGGGCGGCGCTTGTCCACGATGGCAAGACCCATATGCACCTTGGCGGCAAAATTCCGGGCGCGGCCGACGGAGCCGACGTCGGGGGAGACCACCACGAAGTCCTCGTGGTTGTACTCGGTTTCGGGGAATTTGTTCATGAAGTATTCAACGAAGGTAACGTTGCCCAGCAGGTGATCCAGAGGAATGTCGAAGAAGCCCTGAATCTGAGCGGCATGGAGATCCATGGTCAGAATACGGTTGGCACCGGCGGCGGTGAGCATGTTGGCCACCAGCTTGGCGGAGATGGGGTCACGGGACTTGGCCTTGCGATCCTGGCGGGCATAGCCAAAGTAGGGGATGACGGCGGTGATGCGGCCGGCGGACGCACGACGGCAGGCGTCGATCATCACCAGCAGCTCCATGAGATTGTCATTGACGGGTTTGCAGGTGGACTGGATGAGGAACACGTCGGCACCGCGGACGGTTTCCTCCAGGGTGACGGAAGCCTCTCCGTCGGCGAAGTGGGTCACAATGGCCTTACCCATGGGTACGCCCAGCTCTTTGCAGATGGTCTGCGCAAACTGGGGATTGGAATTGCCGCAGAAAACCTGAATGTTTTCACCGTAAGCAATCATCGGATGAATACCTCACTTTTTCTTTTTTTCTGCCCCCGGCTGTATCTCGGACGCAAACTTACACACCCATTATATCACTCCACCATAGGAAAATGCAACATGAATAAATGTGTTATATTGCCGAAAAAAGCGGAGAAAATCAAGGCGTTTCTGGCGAAGAAAACAGAATTCCGGAATAAGATGGAAAACGAAATTTTGTTTGTAAAATATCTTGAGAGATTTTTGAATCTGTGATATACTAACGGGTACAGACTTTTTACCCATTCAGGAGCATCATAAAATATGAATGACAAGATCATCATCCAGGGCGCACGGGAGAATAATCTGAAAAACGTGAATCTGACCATCCCCAGAGACAAGCTGGTGGTTTTCACCGGACTTTCCGGCTCCGGCAAGTCCAGTCTGGCCTTCGATACCATTTACGCCGAGGGGCAGAGACGGTATGTGGAGAGCCTGAGCTCTTACGCCCGTCAGTTTTTGGGGCAGATGGACAAGCCGGACGTGGATTCCATCGACGGCCTTTCCCCGGCCATTTCCATTGACCAGAAGACGACCTCGAAAAACCCCCGCTCCACCGTGGGCACGGTGACGGAAATCTACGATTATCTCCGCCTTCTGTGGGCGCGGGTGGGCGTTCCTCACTGCCCCAGGTGCGGTAAGGAAATCCGCCGCCAGACCATCGATCAGATCGTGGATCGGGTGGAAGCCCTGGGAGAGGGAACCCGGTTTATCGTCCTGTCTCCGGTCATCCGGGGGAAAAAGGGCGAACACAAAAAGGTGTTTGAAGACGCCCGGAAATCCGGCTTCGCCCGGGTGCGGGTGGACGGCATTCTTTACGACCTGACCGAGGATATCCCCTGTGAGAAGAACAAGAAGCACACCGTTGAGCTGGTGGTCGACCGGCTGGTGCTGAAGGACGGCCTGCGCCGCCGCCTGACGGACTCCATCGAGACGGCCTGCAGCCACTCCGGCGGCCTGGTCACCATCGAGCTGCCTGCCACCGGGGAGGAGCTGAGCTTTTCTCAGAACTACGCCTGTGAGGATTGCGGCATCAGCCTGACGGAATTGGAGCCGAGAATGTTCTCCTTCAACAATCCGGCGGGCGCCTGCCCCAGCTGCACCGGCCTGGGCTTTCAGCTGATCGCCGACGCCGATCTGGTGATTCCGGACAAGAACAAGTCCATTTTCGACGGCGCGATTCAGGCGTCCGGCTGGCAGAGCGCCCGGACAGATTCCATTTTCCGCATGTATTTTGAAGCGCTGGCGCAGAAGTATCATTTTTCTCTGACGGAGCCGGTGAAGAACCTCCCCGAGGACGTGATGGACGTGATCCTCTACGGCACCAAGGGGGAAAAGCTGCGCATGACCTACAACCGGGGCAACGGCATGGGCGTGCTGGAACAGCCCTTTGAGGGCATCCTCAACAACATTTCCCGCCGGTTCCGGGAGACCCAGTCCGACGCCGCCCGGAAGGAGCTGGAGGAATGCATGGCCACCGCGCCCTGCCCCCAGTGCCACGGCGACCGATTGTCGGAGATCGCCCGGGCGGTGACGGTGGGCGGCATCGGCATTATGGATTTCTGCCGCATGAGCGTCCGGGATGAGCTGGAATTTATGAAAAATCTCCGTCTGGAGGGCAGTATGGCCATGGTGGCCGAGCAGATCGTCAAGGAGATCAAATCCCGCCTGCAATTTCTGACGGACGTGGGACTGAGCTATCTGACCCTGTCGCGGTCGGCGGGAACCCTTTCCGGCGGCGAGAGCCAGCGTATCCGGCTGGCAACCCAGATCGGTTCCTCTCTGATGGGCGTGCTGTATATTCTGGACGAGCCGTCCATCGGCCTGCACCAGCGGGACAACGATAAGCTGCTGGGGACGCTGAAACATCTGCGGGATCTGGGCAACACCCTGATCGTTGTGGAGCATGACGAGGACACCATGCGTGCCGCCGATTTTATTGTAGACGTCGGCCCCGGGGCGGGCAGCCACGGCGGCGAGATCGTGGCAGCGGGAACCCTGGAGGATATCGTGAACTGCCCCCGCTCCGTAACGGGACAGTACCTTTCCGGCGTGAAGAAAATTCCCGTTCCCGCCACCCGTCGGGCGGGGAACGGCAATTTCCTGCGCATTCGCGGCGCACGGGAGAACAATCTGAAAAATGTGGATGTGGAGATTCCTCTGGGAACCTTCGTCTGCGTCACCGGCGTGTCCGGTTCGGGAAAATCCAGCCTGGTCAATGAAATTCTGAACAAGACCCTGCTTGCCACGCTGAACCATGCCCGCACCCGCCCCGGTCTCTGCGACGGCATCGACGGCATGGAATATCTGGACAAGGTCATCGACATCGACCAAAGCCCCATCGGCCGAACCCCCCGGAGCAACCCCGCCACCTATACGGGGCTGTTCAACGACATCCGGGATTTGTTCGCGTCCACCAACGAGGCGAAAATCCGGGGCTACGGGCCGGGACGGTTCAGCTTCAACGTCAAGGGCGGCCGGTGCGAGGCCTGCTGCGGCGACGGCCTGGTGAAAATTGAGATGCACTTCCTGGCGGACGTTTACGTACCCTGTGAGGTCTGCCACGGCGCACGGTATAACCGGGAGACGCTGGAAGTTCGCTACAAGGGGAAAAACATCGCCCAGGTGCTGGACATGACCGCGGAGGAAGCGGTGGATTTCTTCGAGAATCTGCCCAAAATCCGCAGAAAAGCCCAGACTTTGGTGGAGGTCGGCCTTGGCTACGTGAAGCTGGGGCAGTCCAGCACGACTCTCTCCGGCGGCGAAGCCCAGCGGGTGAAGCTGGCGACGGAGCTGGCGCGGGTCTCCACGGGAAAGACCATCTATATTCTGGACGAACCGACCACCGGACTCCACGCCGCCGACGTGCATAAGCTCATTGAGGTTTTGCAGCGGTTGGTGGAGGCGGGGAACACCGTTCTGGTCATTGAGCACAATCTGGACGTGATCAAGACGGCGGACTATCTCATCGACCTCGGCCCCGAGGGCGGCGACGGCGGCGGAACCCTGGTCGCGGCCGGCACGCCGGAGGAAGTGGCGCAGGTTCCCGAAAGCTATACGGGACAGTATCTGAAATCTTATCTATAAAAATTGTCCGGTCTGTTGGACAGACCGGACGGAGAAATTATTCGTACAATTCTGTGGGAAGACACTCGGAAAGCTCGATCAGCCCGTGATCCCGCTCTCCGGCGTAGTCCACCCGCAGGACGTTGGAGCGAAGCGTTGCCTGCTTGCTCTGACGGATGGACATGGTCATGGTGATCCTGGTACCCGCACCTTCCGGCTGGTCGATGAGGACGGTTCCCCCGTGGTGGGCGGCGGCGGTGCGGATGAGCACCATGCCAAGGCCGATGCCGTACCGGCTGTCCTCCAGGACGGGCTGACGCAGATACCGGGAGAAGACGCTGCTGCGGACGTTCTGGGCAATGCCGGAGCCGCTGTCCGTCACGCTCAGGCGAAGCATCCGGCCGCTGTGGGTCAGCTTGGCCGCAACGGTTCCGCCCTTCGGGGTGAACTTGATGGCGTTGGACAGAATGTTCAGCACCGCCCGTTCCAGCTGCTCCCGGTCGGCAAGACCGTAGATCGGCTGATTCGGTCCTTCATAGGTCAGGGTGATGCCGGTATGGGAAATGAGCGTCTCCGCCTTCTCAAAAAATTCGGCGAACAGCGCCGGAA
>CAKTKF010000129.1 GCA_934569215.1 uncultured Oscillospiraceae bacterium | reverse complement strand
GACTGCGAAGTGCTGCTGCCAATGTACGAAAAATACGGCGTCGGCATGTTTGCCAAGCTGGACGCGGAGTTCGCCTGCATAATTTACGACGGAAAGCAGAAGAAATTTATCGCCGCCCGTGACCCCATCGGCATTCGCCCGCTGTATTACGGCTATGACAGAAACGGTACGATCCTGTTTGCCAGCGAACCCAAAAATCTGGTAGGGCTGACCGGCAAAATCCTGCCGTTCCCTCCGGGACACTATTACTGCGACGGGAAATTCGTCTGCTACTGCGACATCGCAGTGGTGTATCATGTGCTTCCTGATGATCTGGAAACGGTCTGCGCCAACATCCACGACAAGTTGGTAGCCGGTGTGAAGAAGCGTCTGGTGGCCGACGCCAAGGTCGGTTTCCTGCTCAGCGGCGGACTGGACTCCTCTCTGGTGTGCGCCATCGCCGCCCGGGAGAGTGAAAAGCCCATCCGCACCTTCGCCATCGGCATGAGCGAGGATGCCATCGACCTGAAATACGCGAAGCAGGTCGCGGACTACATCCACAGCGACCACACGGAGGTCATCATCTCCAAGGAGGATGTCCTCGCCGCGCTGGAGCCGGTGGTGGAGCTGCTGGGAACCTTCGACATCACCACCATCCGTGCCAGCATCGGCATGTATCTGGTGTGCAAGGCCATCCACGAGACCACCGATATCCGGGTGCTGCTCACCGGCGAGATCTCCGACGAGCTGTTTGGCTATAAGTATACCGACTTTGCTCCCTCCGCCAAGGCGTTCCAAGAGGAAGCCCAGAAGCGCATCCGGGAGCTGCATATGTACGACGTGCTTCGGGCAGACCGGTGCATCAGCGTCAATTCTCTGGAAGCGCGGGTACCCTTCGGCGACCTGGACTTTGTCAAGTACGTCATGGCAATCGATCCGGAGATGAAGCTGAACAAGTACGGAAAGGGCAAATATCTGCTGCGTCACGCCTTTGAAAAGGGGGATTATCTGCCCCACGACATTCTCTGGCGGGAAAAGGCGGCGTTTTCCGACGCCGTGGGTCACTCCATGGTGGACTATCTCAAGGAATATGCCGAAACCGTTTATACCCAGGCGGAATTTGAGGAAAAACGGGCAAAGTATACCCATGCTCAGCCGTTTACCAAAGAGTCCCTGCTTTACCGGGAGATTTTTGAGAAATACTATCCGGGGCAGAGCCAGATGATCGTGGACTTCTGGATGCCCAACAAATCCTGGGAGGGCTGCAATGTGAACGACCCCTCCGCCCGCGTCCTGGCCAACTACGGCGACAGCGGGAAATAATCAGGTTCCTGCACCGGTACGGAAAGACAAAAGTTCCAATTTTTGCCCCGCAAAGACGGCACATATCGTGGAAATGATGATTGCGTTCCGCCACATATTGTGTTATTCTAAAGGGTGTGAGATGGGGGCCGCAGATGACTGCCGCCGTTTCCTGAAACCGACAATGAATACACATATGGAGGTAAACACAAATGGAAAAATTGCAGCAGCTGTATGAGGGCAAGGCCAAAAAGGTTTTCGCCACCGACGATCCCGAGCTTCTGATCGTGGATTACAAGGACGACGCCACCGCTTTCAACGGGCTGAAAAAAGGCACCATTGCGGGCAAGGGTGTCATCAACAACCAGATGAGCAACCGCCTGATGGCCTATCTGGAAAAGCAGGGCATTCCCACCCACTTCGTCAAGGAGCTGTCCGAGCGGGAGACTCTGGTGAAGAAGGTCTCCATCGTTCCCCTGGAAGTCATCGTCCGCAACATCGCTGCCGGCTCCTTCTCCAAGCACTACGGCGTGGAGGAAGGCGTTGTGTTCGAGCAGCCCACCATTGAGTTCTCCTATAAAAATGACGAGCTGGGCGATCCGCTGCTCAATACCTATCACGCCCTCGCTCTGAAGCTGGCGACTCCCGAAGAGATCAAGACCATTGAAGATTATTCCTTCCGGATTAACGACGCACTGAAGGCCTTCTGGCTGACCTGCGGCGTGACTCTGGTGGATTTCAAGCTGGAATTCGGCCGCCTGTCCGACGGCACCATCGTTCTGGCTGACGAAATCAGCCCCGACACCAGCCGCCTGTGGGACAGCAAGACCCACGAGAAGCTGGACAAGGATCGTTTCCGCCGGGACATGGGCGGCGTGGAGGAAGCCTACACCGAGATCATGAAGCGTCTGGAAGAGCATCTGAAATAAGTACGGTTTACAGGACGGAGGAACCCCTCCGCCCTGTAAACGTGCTGTCAACGACCCTTACAATAACAAAACGGAGGAAACCCAAAATGGCTAATACCGTAATCGTCGGCATCAACTGGGGTGACGAGGGCAAGGGACGCATGGTCGATCTGCTCACCGAGAACTATGACATCGTCATCCGTTATCAGGGCGGCGGCAACGCCGGCCACACCGTTATCAATGAGCATGGCAAATTTGCCCTGCATCTGCTGCCCTCCGGCATTTTCCGGGAGGGTGTCGTGAACATCCTGGGAAACGGCGTCGCCGTTGACCCGGAAAACCTGTGGCAGGAAATGCAGGATGTCACCGGCAAGGGCGTCCCCATCACCCCGGACAACCTGAAAATCAGCGACCGGGCGTCTCTGCTGCTGCCCTGGCACCGTCTCCAGGACGGCCTGGAGGAAGCCCGTCTGAAGGATAAAAAGTACGGCTCCACCAAGCAGGGCATTGCGCCTTTCTACTCCGATAAGTACCAGAAAAAGACCATTATGGCGGGAGAACTCCTGCATTCCGAGCATCTTTATGAGCATTTGCAGGATCTGATGGAGTGGAAGAATCTGACGCTTACCGGCGTTTACGGCGCCGAGCCTGTCACCATGGACGAGCTGAAAGCGTGGATGGACAATTACTGCGAGAAAATCAAGCCCTTCATCTGCGACACCGGCGTATACCTGCGCAAGGCGCAGGCGGAAGGAAAGAAGATCCTGTTTGAAGCCCAGCTGGGCGCACTGCGGGATCTGGACTACGGCATCTACCCCTATACCACCTCCTCCAATGCTATCGCCGCTTACGCCCCCGTGGGTTCCGGTCTTCCTACCGCCAAGATCGACGAGGTCATCGGCGTTGTGAAGGCCTATTCCACCTGCGTGGGCGAAGGCCCCTTCGTCTGTGAGATGTTCGGCGCTGAGGCGGACGCCCTTCGGGAGGCAGGCTTTGAGTACGGTGCGAAGACCGGCCGTCCCCGCCGTGTCGGCCCCATCGACCTGGTAGCCACCCGCTACGGCGTTCAGGTGCAGGCTGCGACCAATATCGCCCTGACCAAGCTGGATGTGCTGAGCTATCTGGATAAAATCCCCGTCTGCGCCCACTATGAGCTGAACGGGGAAGTGATCGACGAATTCCCGTTCCCCACGCTGCAAAGCAGCGCCAAGCCCGTGATGGAATACATGGAGGGCTGGAAGTGCGACATTTCCGGCGTGCGCAAGTGGGAAGACCTTCCCGAAGCGGCGCAGAAGTACGTGCAGTACGTGGAAGAAAAGATCGGCTGCCGCATCGGCTACGTTTCCGTAGGCCCGGAGCGGGACAGCATCATCCTTCGCTGAGCAGGGGGCAGACTATGACAGATAAGTACGAATCCCCCTTAAGCTCCCGGTATGCCTCCGACTACATGCTGAACCTGTTTTCTCAGCAGAAGCGGATTGAGACCTGGCGGAAGCTCTGGATTTCTCTTGCCAAGGCCGAGCATTCTCTGGGACTGCCTATCACCGAAAAGCAGATCGAGGAGCTGGAAGCCCACATCACGGACATTGACTTTGCCTGTGCCGCTGCCCGGGAAAAAGAAGTTCGCCACGACGTGATGGCTCACGTGTATACCTACGGCAAGGCCGCGCCCTCCGCCGCCGGCATCATCCACCTGGGCGCTACAAGCTGCTATGTCACCGATAACGCCGACATCGTTCTCTACCGGGACGGCCTGAAATACCTCCGGGGAGAGCTTCTGAAGGTGATTGCCAACCTTTCCCGTTTCGCAGAAACGTACAAGGCGACCCCCACTCTGGGCTACACCCATTATCAGCCTGCCCAGCTGGTCACGGTGGGCAAGCGGGCGACGCTGTGGATGCAGGACTTCGTCAGCGATCTGGAAGAGCTGGACTTTGTCATTGACACCATGAAATTCCTGGGCTGCCGGGGTACCACCGGCACGGAGGCCAGCTTCTTAGAGCTGTTTGACGGGGATACGGCGAAAATTGACGAGATGAACCGCCGCATCAGCGCGGACTTTGGCTTTAATAAGTGCTTTGACGTCTGCGGTCAAACCTATCCCAGAAAGCTTGACAGCCGCATCTTAAACTGCCTTTCTTCCATCGCCCAGAGCTGCTACCGTATGGCAAACGACATTCGGCTTTTGCAGCACGACCGTCAGGTGGAAGAACCCTTTGAAAAGAACCAGATCGGTTCCTCCGCTATGGCTTACAAGCGCAACCCCATGCGCTCCGAGCGCATTTGCTCCCTGTCCCGCTACCTGATGGCGGACGCGCTGAACGCCCCCATGACCGCCTCCACCCAGTGGCTGGAACGCACATTGGACGATTCTGCCAACCGGCGTATCTCCATGCCAGAGGGCTTCCTCTGCGCCGACGCCATTCTCCGGCTAGCACAGAACGTTACCGACGGCCTGCACGTGAACGAAAAGATCGTGGAGAAAACCGTGCGGGAGTATCTGCCTTTCATTGCCACGGAAAATCTGATGATGGAGGGCGTCAAGCGGGGCGGCGACCGTCAGCAGCTCCACGAGATCATCCGCACCTGTTCCATGGACGCCACGGCCAAGATGAAAAACGGCGAAAGCTGGGATCTTCTGGCCGACCTGGCCGACCATCCGGAATTCGGTATGACGAAGCAGGAGATGGAGGCCGTTCTCGACCCCATGCTGTACAC
>CAKTKF010000128.1 GCA_934569215.1 uncultured Oscillospiraceae bacterium | reverse complement strand
CATCTCCATCGGCATTCCGGTGGTGAAGGCGCTGCGACCCGTCACTTCCCTGCCCCTGGACGTGCATCTGATGATCGACCGTCCCATCCGCTACGCCGAGGAATTCATCAAGGCCGGCGCGGACTGGCTGACCATTCACTTGGAATCCGACCAGCCCCAGAACACCCTGGCCTGTCTCGACAAAATCCGGGCGCTGGGCTGCAAGGCCGCCATTTCCCTGAAGCCGAAAACCCCGGCGGAGGCGGCAATCCCCTATCTTGCCAAATGCGACATGGTGCTGGTAATGACCGTGGAGCCGGGCTTCGGGGCGCAGAAATTCATGGCCGACATGATGCCCAAGTTGAAAAAGCTCCGCCAAATGCTGGACGAGGTAAACCCCGCCTGCATCCTCGAGGTGGACGGCGGCGTGGACGCCGTGACGTACAAAACCTGCCGGGAAAACGGCGCGGAAGTGCTGGTCACCGGCTCCGCCTATTTCAAAGCCGCCGACCGGGCAGCCTTCGTCAAAGCTCTTCGGAAGTAGAAAAACGAACCCGGCTCCCATCTGGGAACCGGGTTCAGATTGTATTTTATCAGCAGTAGAAGTCCCGAATTTTCTTGGCGCGGCTGGGATGGCGCAGCTTGCGGATGGCCTTGTTTTCGATCTGGCGGATACGCTCCCGGGTGACGCCGAAAATCTGCCCCACCTCTTCCAGGGTGTGGGTGCGTCCGTCGTACATGCCGAAGCGCATCCGCAGAACGTCCGCTTCCCGCTCCGTCAGGGTGTCCAGAATCTCCTTCAGCGCCTCGGCAAGCAGGGCGTTGGAGGTGGCGTCGGCGGGGCCGGGGGTGCGCTCGTCCTCCACGAAGGAGCCGATGGAGGTATCCTCCTCGTCACCCACAGGGGTGTCCAGGGACAGCGTATCGGCGGCGGTGCGGTTGGCCTCGATGATCTTTTCCACAGGCAGATTCAGCTCCGCGGCAATCTCCTCCACGGTAGGCTCCCGGCCAAGCTCCTGCACCAGCTTCCGGTTGCAGCGGGTGGCCTTGTTGATGACCTCTACCATATGCACCGGGACACGGATGGTGCGAGCCTGATCCGCGATGGCGCGGGTGATGGCCTGCCGGATCCACCAGGTGGCATATGTAGAGAATTTGTTTCCCTTTGTCCAGTCAAATTTATCGACCGCGCGGATCAGGCCGGTGTTGCCCTCCTGAATCAAATCCAGAATGTGCAGGCCGCGGCCGGAATACTTCTTGGCAATGGAGACCACCAGACGCAGGTTCGCCTCGGTGAGCTTGTTCTTCGCTTCCTGATCTCCCTCGGAGACGCGCTTGGCCAGCTCCACCTCTTCCTCGGCGGAAAGGAGCTTGATCTGGCCGATCTCCTTGAGGTACATCCGCACCGGGTCGTCCAGGCTGTATTCGGCAGCCAGGTCAACGGGGTCGACCAGCTCCTCCTCGTCAAGGCCTGCCAGATTGATATCGTCGTCCGGCCCCAGGTCGAGATCGTCGTCCCCCAAATCCAATTCCAGTTCGGCGGTGACCACCTGAATATTCATGGCGTCCAGCCGGTCGTAAACGTCCTCGATCTTTTCCGGCGTCAGCTGCATCTTTTCCAGCTGGGCGTTCAGGTCGGAGGCACGGATCATGCCTTCCTTCTTTCCCTGGGCGATCAGCGCCTGCAATGCGGCGTGAACATCGTCCATATTGGCTTTCGGTGCCTTCTTCGGCGTACTACTCATAGAGAATCTCCTTTTTTCTATGTAAAAATCCATAAAACTCTCGTGCCGTTAAACTATACCCCGTTTTTTTCGGTATGACAAGGGCATTTCTCAAAAATTTTTCTTTCATCGAGGACAGTTTTCCCCTGATTTCGGGAAAACATACGGTTTACTTTTTGGGAAAAATTCGTTATAATTGTGAGAATAAGGCAGTATGCCCTTTCGATCCCATATTCATGAGGTAATCCATATGACCGAATTATCCAACATCCGCAATTTTTCCATCATCGCCCATATCGACCACGGCAAGTCCACCCTCGCCGACCGGCTGCTGGAGCAGTGTCACGCCATCGACCAGCGCATCCGCGCCGAGCAGATGCTGGACTCCATGGACTTGGAGCGGGAACGGGGCATCACCATCAAATCCAGCGCCGTCACCCTGCATTACACCGCCGCCGACGGCGAACAGTATGTCCTGAACCTGATCGACACCCCGGGTCACGTGGACTTTAACTACGAGGTTTCCCGGAGCCTTGCCGCCTGCGAAGGCGCGATTCTGGTGGTGGACGCCTCTCAGGGCGTGGAAGCCCAGACTCTCGCCAACACCTATCTCGCCATCGACGCCGGGCTGGAGGTTCTGCCCGTCATCAATAAAATTGACCTGCCCTCCGCCCGTCCGGCTGAGGTGAAATCGGAAATTGAGGACATCATCGGCATTCCCGCCGAGGACGCCCCCGAAATTTCCGCCAAAAACGGCATCAACATTCCAGCCGTCTTGGAAATGATCGTCCGGGACGTCCCCGCCCCCACCGGAGAGCGGGACGCGCCATTGCAGGCGCTGATCTTCGACAGCCAGTACGATTCCTACCGGGGCGTTATCGTCTACACCCGCATCAAGCAGGGGACGGTGAGACCTGGCATGGACATTAAAATGATGGCCACCGGCGCGGTCTACAAGGTGGTGGAGGTGGGTACCATGATTCCCGGCGGGCTGAACCCCTCGGATGCTCTTGGTGCCGGGGAAGTGGGCTACATCACCGCTTCCATCAAAACCGTGGCGGACACCCGGGTGGGAGACACCGTCACCGGCGTGGAGAATCCCGCTGCCCAGCCCCTGCCCGGCTACCGTCCCGCCCAGCCCATGGTGTTCTCCGGCATCTACCCCGCCGACGGCGCAAAATATCAGGATTTACGGGACGCGCTGGAAAAGCTGAAGCTCAACGACGCCTCCATGAGCTACGAGCCGGAAAGCTCCATTGCCCTGGGCTTCGGCTTCCGCTGCGGCTTCCTCGGTCTGCTGCACATGGAGATCATTCAGGAGCGTCTGGAACGGGAATACAACCTCGACCTCATCACCACCGCCCCCAACGTGGTCTACCGGGTAACGAAAACCAACGGCGAATCCATGTACGTCTACACCCCCCTGGACTACCCCGACCCGGCGGACATCCAGCTGGCCGAGGAGCCTTATGCCAAGGTCAGCCTGATCTCCCCCCAGGAATACGTGGGCAACATCATGGAGCTGTGCCAGAACCGCCGGGGCGAGTTCAAGGACATGGTGTATCTGGATGCCAGCCGGGTGGAGCTGCACTATGAAATGCCCCTGAACGAGATCATCTACGACTTCTTCGACGCCCTGAAATCCCGCACCCGGGGCTACGGCAGTCTGGACTACGAGCTGATCGGCTACCGTCCCAGCCGTCTGGTGAAGCTGGATATCCTGCTCAACGGCGACGTTGTGGACGCCCTGAGCTTCATCCTCTTCGCGGACAACGCCTATCCCCGCGCCCGGAAAATCTGCGAAAAGCTGAAGGAGAACATCCCCCGCGCCCAGTTTGAAATTCCCGTCCAGGCCGCCATCGGCGGCAAGGTCATCGCCCGGGAAACCATCAAGGCACTGCGCAAGGACGTTCTCGCCAAGTGCTACGGCGGCGACATCACCCGAAAGAAGAAGCTGCTGGAAAAGCAGAAGGAAGGCAAAAAGCGGATGCGCACCTTTGGCACCGTCGCGGTTCCTTCCGAAGCCTTCATGGCCGTCCTCAAGCTGGACGAAGATTGACAGTTTTCTCACATTCTCAACACCCGGAGGTATCCCATGCCCATTCTCAATAAACGCGCAAACAAAACGCCCCTCGGACTTTACGTCCATGTCCCTTTCTGCCGCAGCAAATGCCAGTACTGCGACTTCTACTCCATGGCCACCAAGGACGACAAGCTGATGGACGGCTATCTGGACGCGGTGTGCGACCATATCAAGGAAGCCGGCGAGCTGGCTCCCGGCTACAAGGTGGACTCCGTCTACTTCGGTGGCGGCACTCCCTCCTTCTTCGGCGCCGACGGTCTGGCCGTAATCCTCACCACCATCCGCCGGAACTTCGACGTGGTGCCGGACGCCGAAATTTCCGTGGAGTGCAACCCGGATTCCGTTTCCGACCGGCTGCTCCACCGGCTCTACGCCGAGGGCTTCAACCGGGTCAGTCTGGGCGTTCAGTCCGACGACGACGACATTC
Organism: uncultured Oscillospiraceae bacterium; assembly: GCA_934569215.1. GTDB lineage: Bacteria > Bacillota > Clostridia > Oscillospirales > Oscillospiraceae > Faecousia. Next base: position 706 of record CAKTKF010000128.1, on the reverse strand, counting down.
TGAAAAAGCTCGGCCGTCCCCACACCTACGCCCAGGCCGCCACCGCCTACCAGCGCATCCGCAAGGCGGGTTTTCGCAACGTGTCCGTCGATCTGATGTACGGCCTGCCGGGACAGGACTTGCAGGACTGGCAGGAAACCCTGGACAATGTCCTGCGCCTGAATCCGGAGCATGTCAGCTGCTACGCCCTGAAAATCGAGGAAGGCACCCCCTTCTATGACTACAAGGAAATGCTGAACCTCCCCGACGACGAAACCCAGGCGGACATGTACCTCGCCGCCGTGGAAGCCCTCCGCAGCCGCGGCTTCCGGCAGTACGAAATTTCCAATTTTGCCCGGAAGGGTCTGTACTCCCGGCACAACATGAAATACTGGACGGGCGGCGAATATCTGGGCTTCGGCCCCAGCGCCAGCTCGGACTTTGCCGGAAAGCGCTTCACCCTGAAACGGGATTTGCAGGAATACATCGCCGGTATCCGGGACGGCGGCGACATTATGGAGGATTTGCAGGAGATTCCCATGCGGGAACGGGCGGGCGAGTATCTGATGCTCCGTCTGCGCACCAGTCAGGGCATCAGCGCCGCGGAATACGAAAAGCTGTTCCTGCTGCCCTTCGCCCCGTTGGAGGAGGTGCTGGAAAAGCGCCGCCGCTACTATCAGGCGACCCAGAACGACTCCGGCCGCTGGGTGCTGACCCCTCAGGGGTA
>CAKTKF010000127.1 GCA_934569215.1 uncultured Oscillospiraceae bacterium | reverse complement strand
TTTACCAGCACCTCCGTCCCCGGGATCAGAGGACGATGGTAGTTCACGCTGAGCTGCACGGCGGGGGCGGTTCCGGCTTCCGTTTTCAGGCAGTAGGGAATCAGTCCCATCGCCTGATCCAGTACCGTCGCGCCGAGACCGCCGTGGAGTGTCCCCGCGGGGTTACGCATCCAGTCCTCCGTCCGGCAGGTGAGCCAATAGTCCCCCGCTTCCGGGTCGCAGTCCAGCAGTTCAAAATGCAGCATGTCCCCGATGGAGCCGGGAGCCAACTCGCTGACCTGGGCAATCCGGCGGCGCAGGAGCACCCCGGTCTCACTCGCCGCGCTCACTGGTGATCACCTTGCCGATGTTCCACAGATGGATGACCTTCCGCTCGGCTTCGGCCTTCTCATCCTCGTCCTCGTACTCCACATACACGGTGTGGGCGCTGCAATCCGCGCACTCCACCTGTACGTTCCAGCCGCCCTCGTGCATGAGCAGACCCGCGCCCCGGCAGATGGGGCATTCTTCCAGAATATATTCTTCCATTTGACGTTACTCCTTATCTGAAAATGGTTTCGTTGGTATCATAAATTTCCACCCGGCTGTACCGGATAAAATCCGGCGCGAGGTCGGGAAGATATTGGTTTACGGCAGCGCCCAGCAGCATAGGATTCAGGGACGGATTCTGGCAGCAGACTCGCGCCTCAAGCTTCAGGACATTGTCCGACACCGGCGCAGCGGTGAGACTGCGGATCATGGGGATGATATTCTGCTCAACCGTGCCTTTTTTGCCCTTCTTTTCCACGGTCACTTCTTCCCGGGAAAACAGGGCTTCGATCTGCTCCGCCGCGTTCTGCGGCACGCCCGTGTCGTATTCCAGCAGCACGGCGCAGTCAAGATACGCCAGATTCTTGATTTTTCCGCCGCCGGAGTACACCGAGAGGACATATACGCCCTCCACAAGCGCCTGATTCAGCCGGATGCAGATATCCTCATTTGAAAACGTATCCGTTTCCAGCTCAAAATCCAGCAGCTCGCACTGGCTTTCCACGCCAAGGCTCAGGGGCAGGGCGATGGACACCGAGGGGCGGGGGTTGAAGCCCTGCGTGTGGGTCAGGGGCAGTCCCGCCCGCTTGAATGCCCGCTGGAACAGCCGCATCAAATCCAAATGGGAGATATACACGGCGTTGCCTGTTTTCTGAAACAGCGCTCTAAGCATCGCACGACACCTCCCGCAGCAGTCTTTCCGCGCCGCATCCGGCACAGCCGTGGCGGCAGTCCGGGGTGATCTTCGACTCGTAGGCACGTTTTCGCTCCAGCTTCAGGAATTTCTTTGTCACGCCCACGTCGATGGTGTCCCACGGCAGCAGCTCGTCCTCGCCATAGCCGCGGACGGTGTAGAAGTCCTCGTCCACGCCGCATTTGCGGAAGGCGTCCTGCCATTTGGCGTAGTCAAAATATTCGTCCCAGCCGTCCAGCCGCGCGCCGTTTTTCACGGCTTCCTCGATCACAGCACCCAGCCGGCGGTCGCCCCGGGCAAAGACCGCTTCCAGCTGGCTTAAGTCCGGCGCGTGGTAGTCGTATTCGATGGATTTGGAATAGAAGTGGGATTTCAGCAGATGGCAGCGGCGGAGATATTCCTGAGGGGTGATCTGCTTCTCCCACTGGAAGGGCGTGTGGGGCTTGGGGACGAAGTATGCCGTGGCGACGTGAACCCGGAGACCCCGCTTCTTGTTCACGGCCTGTTCCTTCCAGGTCAGGATCACTTTGTACACCAGCTCCGCAATGCCGAGGACATCCTCGTCTGTTTCCGTGGGCAGACCCAGCATGAAATAGAGCTTGACATTGTTCCAGCCGCCGGAGAAGGCGTTGGCGCAGGTCGTCAGAATCTCGTCCTCGGTCAGATTCTTGTTGATGACGTCCCGTAGGCGCTGGGTTCCCGCCTCCGGGGCGAAGGTCAGGCTGCTTTTCCGACCGCCGGCCTGAAGACGTTCCATCAAGTCCCGGGAGAAGTTGTCCGCCCGGAGGGAGGGAACGGAAAGATTGATCCGGTTCTCCGCGCAGTAAGGGATCAGCTTGTCCGTCAGCTCTTTCAGCCCCCGGTAATCGGAGGTGGACAGGCTGGAAATGGTGATCTCGTTGTTTCCGGAAGCGCGCAGAGTCTCCACCGCCTGACGGTAAAGTACCTCCGGACTTTTCTTTCGCACCGGGCGGCAGGAGAAGCCCGCCTGACAAAACCGGCAGCCCCGGATGCAGCCTCGGAACACCTCTAGATTTGCCCGGTCATGGACAATTTCGGTGGAGGGAACGATCATTTTCGTGGGGAAATAAGCATTGTCCAGATCTTCGATGATGCGCTTTGTTACCCTCTCGGGCGCACCCTCCAGCGGCACGATGGCGGCAAGGGTGCCGTCATCGTTATACTCGTGGCGATAAAAGCTGGGAACGTACACGCCGGGGATTTTTGCCACTTCGTGAAGAAAGGCATCCTTGCTCCAGCCCTCGGCCTTCGCCCGGTCGTAGAGCTGCAAAATCTCCACGGTGATGTCCTCGCCCTCGCCCAGAGAAAAAAAGTCGATAAAATCCGCCAGCGGCTCCGGGTTGAAGGCACAGACGCCCCCGGCGAACACGATGTTTTTCAGCCCATCCCGGTCTTTGGAGCGGAGGGGAATGCCCGCAAGGTTCAGCATATTCAATATATTGGAGTACGCCATTTCATAGCCGATGGTAAAAGCGATCATGTCAAACTCCCGGACGGGAGTCTGGCTTTCCAGCGCCCACAGGGGCAGGGCATTATCCCGCATGGCCTGCTCCATGTCCCCCCAGGGGGCGAAAACGCGCTCGCACCACACGCCGTCCATCCCGTTCATGACGCCGTAGAGGATACGCATTCCTAAGTTGGACATGCCGATCTCATAGGTGTCCGGGAAGCAGAAGGCCACGCGCACCCGGACATCCTTCAAATCCTTTTTGATCTCGCCCCATTCTCCGCCGGTATAGCGTGCCGGTTTCTGCACGGTGGGGAGAATGCGCTGCATCCGTTCGGTCATAGTGATACCTCATTAAAAAGTTCTTCGCCTATTGTACCCCGAACCGTGTCAGTTTGCAAGGCCTTTTTCGCAGGAATGCTTTGGCTGTCAGCAAAGCTGCCGCCGTCAGGGGCAGCATTCCCAGCTTCCAGTAAAATGTGGCCGTCAGTACAAGAGCGCCCAATATCCCCAGTGTTCCCCGTTCCGTCCAGACAGCAATTCGATTTGCCCGTTTCGGGCAAAAAAGCACCAGAGCGCAGCGCAGCGCCCGTCCGCCGTCCAGGGGGAACACCGGCAGCAGATTGAAAGCCCCCTGCACCAGTGCGCAGACCGCCACCCGTGGGAATATCCGGAAAGTAAGCACCAGCAGCAGACTTCCTGCGGGACCGGCCAGAGCGCAGACCAGCTCTTTGCCGTTGCTCAAGGGCTCCGTCTCCATCACCGCCCCGCCCGCGCCGATGCGGACGCCCCAGATCCGCCCGCCAAGAAGGAGTATTGCCGCCCCGTGGCACAGCTCATGGAACGCCGCCGCTGCCAGCGCGGACAGGAGCCAGTTCAGAGGCAGTGTCAGCAGCAGAAACGCGCCCATCAGGCAGGCGGAAACGTCAACCCGGACAAAGTCCCGCATTCGCAAAAATCTCCCGGCAGAAGTTTTCCACCGCGCTGCCCACTGGCGCTCCGGCGTGCAACTCCTGAGTCAGTTCCGCCCACGCGGCTGCCGTCACCGCACTGTCACCCGGGAGAAGCATATCCCGAAGGGCTTGCGCCCCTCTCGGCCAGAATCCGCCGACCATCAGCAGGAAAATCAGGAAACAGACTGCCGTCAGCAGAAAAGTCCGGCCTTGAGGGGAAGAAATTTGCTTTCGTTTTATTCCGGAAGATGAATATTCCACCCGGTAACTCATGTAAACCACCTCGGGAAAGTGTATGAACGCGGCGTGATAAAAATACGGACAGGCGGAAAAAGCGGCGGTTGGCACTTGACAATGGGGAAATAATTCATTATAATATCAGAGTTAACGGGGTGTGGCGAAGCTTGGTATCGCGCTTGGTTCGGGTCCAAGAGGCCTCGGGTTCGAATCCCGACACTCCGACCAAATAAGGAAAAACGCTGAAATCTCTAAAGGATTTCGGCGTTTTCCTTTTCCGTGGCTCTGCGCTTGGTTTTCCTCTGCAATTTTGAATTACCAGAAAAGGACGACGGTAAATTACCGCCGTCCTTTTTTCATCCCCAGTTGGATTATATCGAGGCAACTATACAGTAAAAAGGCAGATTTTGCTTTATTTCCGAACTTTCTAGGAGATTTTGAAAGTATTTCTCCGAAATGTCCCTTTTCCGGCGTGATATAGGCAAAAGGCGAAAAGAGGTGCAGAAATGACAAAGGAGCAATTCTATACATACCAGCAGCAAACTGGCAGTCATCCGGCGAGAGCATCAAAAGCAGATTTTTGTCCAAACAGGCTCTTGCAAATATCCGAATTGTCTGATAAAATAATTGTGTATACGTAAAAAAAGAATCGAGGCGATCGACCAGAAAAACAAAGGAGGCATTTGCACATGAATGGAAGAATCATCGTATCAACGCTCCTTGCGCTGCTGCTATTCGTCAGCCTGCCCATGTCGGCGCTGGCGGCGACTTGGGACATTGGCAACGGCGACATCATCGTAAACGCCGGGAGCGGCGGGCAGACGGTCACCCAGGGAGGCGGAGCCGCTGTGGAGGACAACGCTCCCGTCATTAAGGGAAGCTCGACGGAAAACACCGTCACCATCAACGCGGAGAAGGACCAGACCGCAAACGTCACCATTGAGGATGTAAACATTGACATGAGCTTCGCGGGCAAGGCCGCCGTTTCCACCACCGGCGAGGGCAATGTGAACATCGAGCTGAACGGAAGCAACGCGCTTAAGAGCG
>CAKTKF010000126.1 GCA_934569215.1 uncultured Oscillospiraceae bacterium | reverse complement strand
GAATACACAAGCACCGAGGAATTTGCAGACCGGGAAAAACGATTTGCAGATACGTTCGGCGCTCCCGACAAGCCGTTCACTGTAACGAGAGCCATTGAATTGAAAGCGGATGGACTGGGGAAAAGCAATCTGTCTATCCACTATCTGCTGGTCAAGGCAGATTGGCAGTATGCAACAGATGATGACTTTAGCGACAACAATATTCTTATCGTTGTCAATTATGATACCGGCGAAGTATTAGACCAGTTTATGGCTGAGGAAAGCTGGCTTGAGGATTCGGAAAGCACGGATTATTGGAACTATATAATGCTCAACGGATCACTTGTGGGCAGCGGGTATGACGGCGGTGCAATTGTCACGGATTCCGAAACACGCACGGAACTTCCCGAGAGCGAGATTGCGAGAATCAATGAAGCAATTCAAAAATAGTATCGGAGCGGGATGTGAGTCCCGCTCCTTTTCCTGCCTGTTTCATTAGGTCGCGGCTGCACGAGATAAATGCTGCCCAAGGAGGCGGATATTCCGTAGGGGCGGACGGGCTTCCGGGGCGGTCTTCTCTGTTCATCGTCTGCGCGAAAACGCTTTCCTATATTTTCGTTGACCATTTTTTGTGCGGTCTATATAATGAAAGCGGCAAAGGGAGAAATCCGTTTGTAAGATAATTATGAAGGAGCAGAGAACTATGAAAAAAATCATTGCACTGCTGATGGCAGTATTGATGACCGCCGGTATGCTGGCAGCCTGTTCCGGCACTCCGGCTGAAACCACTTCCCCTGCCGCGGAGAATACCAAGGCACAGGCCGAAACCGCCGCGGTCAGCGCCGAGAAGGAAAAGGTCGCGCTGAAGGTCTGGGCAGACCAGGGCGAGCTGGAGCTGACGGAAAAGCTGTGCAGCGAATTTGCCGCCGAGCATCCCGAGAAGGAATACACCTTCGAGTACGGCGCCGTGGGCGCTGTGGACGGCAAGGCCCGTTATCTGGAGGACCCTGCCGCTGCCGCTGACGTGTTCCTGTTTGCGGACGACCAGCTGGTGGATCTGGTCAAGGCCGACGCCCTGTACGAGGTGACCCGGAACACCGACGCCATCATTGCCGCCAACACCCCCGGCTCCATCAACGCGGCGACTTACGACGGGACTCTGTACGGCTACCCCATGACCTCCGACAACGGCTACTTCCTGTACTACGACAAGTCCGTGTTCACCGAGGACGACCTGAAGACCCTGGACGGCATTCTGGCCGCTGCCAACGCCGCCGGCAAGAAGGTACATATGGACGTCTCCAACGGCTGGTATCTGGCCTCCTTCTTCCTGGGCAACGGCTGCACGCTGACCATCGAGGACGGCAAGCAGGTCATCGACTTCAACAACGCCAACGGCCTTGCCGCCGCGGAAGCGATTCGGGCGTTCTGCAACGACCCCGCGTTTGTGACCGGTGATGACTCCGTTCTGGCGGGCGGCATCGGCGATGCCATCGCCTGCGGCGTTTCCGGCACCTGGGTTGCCTCCGCGATTCAGGAGAAGCTGGGCGACAACTACGGCTGCTGCAAGCTGCCGACCTTCACCTGTGACGGCAAGCAGGTTCAGATGGGCTCCTTCCTGGGCTGCAAGATCTACGGCGTCAACTCCCAGACCGCCTATCCCGTGGACGCCATGGAGCTGGCGGAGTATCTGACCGGCGAGAAAGCCCAGATCGAGCGCTACAACGTGCTGAACTACGGCCCGTCCAATGTCAACGCGCTGGCCGACGACACCATCTCCTCCAACCTGGCGCTTCAGGCTCTGAACGCACAGAGTGCGTTCGCCGTTTCCCAGATGGTTCTGGGCGGCTTCTGGACGCCTGCCGAAGCCTTCGGCGCGGAGCTGGAAGCCCATTCCACCGGCGATCTGCAAACCATGCTGGATCAGCTTGTGGAGCAGGCGCTGGCAGGATAAGCGCATGTTCATTCCGAAAAAGGGGCTGTAAAAAGCCCCTTTTTCGCCATCCCATGCTCACGGAGGGATATCCATGCAAGAAAACACAAAACGGAATATACTTCTTTGCGCCGCCGCGAAGGGCAGCTTCTGGACACGGCTGTCGTTTTTTATCATGGGAACCGGCTGCATCCGCTATAAGCAGTACGTTCGCGGGCTGATTTATCTTTTGACCCAGATCGGGTTTCTCTGCTTTCTTAAGAATTTTGCCCTGCAATATCTGAGTAAATTCTCTACGCTGGGGACGGAGACCCAGCGGAAGGTCTGGAATGAGGATTTGCAGATTTACCAGAGATTCCCCGGCGACAACTCCATGCTGATTCTTCTGTACAGCGTGCTTTCGCTGGCGGTGATTGCGGTATTCCTGTACATCTGGTACGCGAACATCCGGGATTCCTGGCACGCCCAGGAGAACCTGCGGGAGGGGCGGAAAATCGCGGGCTTCCGGGACGACCTGCACAGCCTGACGAATGAGCGCTTCCATATCACGCTGCTGTCCATGCCCATGCTGACGCTGGTGCTGTTTACGCTGCTGCCCATCATTTTCATGATCCTCATTGCGTTTACCAATTTCGACGCGGATCACCAGCCCCCCGGAAATCTGTTTACCTGGGTCGGCATGACCAACGTGACGGATATTTTCCTGGGCAACGAGATCAAGACCAATACGTTCTTCGGCCTGCTTGGCTGGACGATCGTCTGGGCGATTCTCGCCACGTTTACGAATTACATCCTCGGTATGCTGCTGGCCGTCGCCATCAACAGCAAGCTGGTGAAGCTCAGGCAGGTATGGCGCACCTGCTTCGTCATTGCCATTGCCATTCCCCAGTTTGTGAGCCTGCTTCTCATTTCCCGGGCGCTGGAGCCTGCGGGAGCGGTGAATGTGCTGCTGCAGGAGCTGGGACTGATCAGCGCGCCGCTGCCCTTCCTGCTGGATCCGACGCTGGCGCGGATTGTAGTCGTTGTGGTGAATATGTGGATCGGCATTCCCTACACCATGATGACCTTCTCCGGGGTGCTGATGAACATTCCCGCCGAGCTGTACGAAAGCGCGGAAATGGACGGCGCGGGGCCGGTCAGAAGATTTGTTTCCATCACGCTGCCCTATATGCTCTTCGTGACGGCCCCCGCGACGATCACCACCTTTGTGACGAATTTCAACAACTTCAACGTCATCTACCTGCTCACTGCCGGCGGCCCCTTCTCCCTGGACTACTATCAGGCGGGAAAGACCGATCTGCTGGTCACATGGCTGTATAAGCTGACCGTGAACCGGAATGACTACTCTCTGGCATCCACCATCGGCATTTTCATTTTTATGCTGGTGGGCAGCTGCTCCCTGCTGGTGTATAACCGGACAGGCGCCGTGAAGAAGGAGGATCAGTTTCAATGAACAATATGCGCAGACGCAAGATTGTTTCCTCGGTGGCGCTGAATGTGGTGATTGCGGTTCTGGCGATGCTCTGGCTGGTGCCGGTTTTCTGGCTGGTCGTGTCCTCCTTCCGGGCGGAGCAGGGGGCGTATACCTCCTACCTCTGGCCGAAAAGCTTCACCCTCGGCAATTACGTCCGGCTGTTTACGGACAGAAGGCTGTTTGATTTTCCCCGCTGGTTCGGCAATACGATGCTGGTCGCCGGGTGCAGCTGCGCCATCACCACGATTCTGGTACTGATGGTCGCCTATGTGTACTCCCGGCTTCGCTTCCCCAGCCGCAAATTCCTGATGAATGCGTCGCTGGTGCTGGGAATGTTCCCCGGCTTTATGAGCATCATCGCCATTTACCATTTTATGAAAGCGGTGAGTCTGGATCAGACGCTTCTGGCGCTGATTCTGGTGTATTCCGGCGGCGCGGCACTGAACTACTACATCGCCAAGGGGTATTTTGACACCATCCCCAAATCTCTGGATGAGGCTGCCATCCTGGACGGTGCTACCAACAGCACGATCTTCTGGAAGATCATCCTGCCAAACGCCAAGCCGGTGATTGCGACCACGGCCATCAATGCCTTCATTAACCCCATCGTGGACTATATCTTCGTGTCGGTCATCATGAAGGACAATTACAACAACTTTACGGTCGCAAAGGGCCTGTACACCATGGTGGATAAAACGAATATCTACGAATACTACACCGTCTTCTGCGCCGGTGCGGTGATCGTGGCGATCCCTGTGGTGCTGCTCTTTATTCGAATGCAGAAATACTACGTTGCCGGCGTCGTCGGCGGCTCGGTGAAAGGATAATGTATGAATCCCGCAACAATTTACCATAGACCATTGAGCGAATTCGCGTTTGCCACGGACGCTACCCACTATGTTTTCCGCCTGCGAACCGGAAAAGGCGAGGCGCGGAGCTGCCGCTTCTTTTACGCCGACCGCGCCGCCATGACGCCGGAGCTGGATTTTGCCTGCCTGCCCATGAAAAAAATCCGGGAAGACCGGTATTTTGACTGGTACGAGGTTCGGCTGGAAACAAAGCTTGAGCGTATCGCCTACTATTTTGAACTGTCGGACGGGGCGGAGACGCTCTGCTATTTTGGCGATTGCTACGAAATGGCCGGAACGCCCACCCGAGCCGATTTCTTCCAGCTTCCCTTCAACCATCGCGCTGACCGGCTTTCCGTCCCGGAATGGACGAAGGACGCCGTTGTCTACAACATTTTCCCGGACAGCTTCGCCGACGGGTTCCGGACGCTTTCCGGCGGCGCCGATGGGAAAACCGGTTTGGGCGGCACCATCCGGGGCATTGCGGAGAATCTGGATTATATCGCGTCCATGGGATTCAACTGCATTTATCTGAATCCGATTTTTGCGGCGGAATCTTACCACCGGTATGACACCCTCGATTACTACCAGGTAGACCCACATATGGGGAGCAAAGAGGATGTCCGCGCGCTGGTGGAGAAAGCCCATTCCCTTGGTATCCGGGTTCTGCTGGACGGCGTATTCAACCATATCAGCAGCCGCCATTTCCTGTTTCAGGATGTTCTGCGGAACGGTATGGCGTC
>CAKTKF010000125.1 GCA_934569215.1 uncultured Oscillospiraceae bacterium | reverse complement strand
GCGATGCTGCTTGCCGGCGGCCAGGGCAGCCGGCTTAAGGTTCTGACGGAGAAAACCGCCAAGCCTGCCGTTCCCTTCGGCGGCAAATACCGTATCATTGATTTTCCTTTGAGCAACTGTGTCAACTCCGGCATCGACACCGTTGGTATTCTGACCCAGTATCAGCCCCTGGAGCTGAATGAGTATATCGGCAACGGTCAGCCCTGGAATCTGAACAAGACCCATTCCTGCGCCCAGGTTCTGCCCCCCTACGAGCGTCACGACAAGAAATCCGGCTGGTACAAGGGTACCGCCAACGCCATTTACCAGAACATCGACTTCGTGGATCGCTTTAACCCCGACTATGTGGTGATCCTCTCCGGCGACCACATCTATAAGATGGACTATGCCGCCATGGTGGCCTACCATGAAAAGCACAAGGCCTCCTGCACCATCGCCGTGCGCAGCGTTCCCCTGGCGGAGGCTTCCCGCTTCGGCATTCTGAACACCAACCCCGACAACACCATCTACGAGTTCGAGGAAAAGCCCGCCAAGCCCAAGTCCACCAACGCTTCCATGGGCATTTACTGCTTCAACTGGCAGGTGCTGCGGGACGCCCTGATTGCCGACGAGGAAAACGCCAATTCCTCCAACGACTTCGGCAAGAACATCATTCCGAGTCTGCTGGCCGCCGGTCACAAAATGATGGCCTATCCCTTCGACGGCTACTGGAAGGACGTGGGAACCATCGATTCTTTGTGGGAAGCCAACATGGATCTGCTGGGCAAGGATCCTGCCTTCCAGCTCCGGGGAGACAAGCGCTCCACCATCTATGCCCGTAACTCCGCCATGCCGTCCTCCTACATCGATGAGCAGGCCGAGATCGTCAACGCCTTCGTGGCCGAAGGCTCCGAGGTCTACGGCACCGTCCACCACAGCATCATCTCCATCGGCTGCACCGTCGGCGAAGGCGCGCTGGTAGAGGACAGCGTCGTCATGCCCGGCGTGGTCATCGAGTCCGGCGCCATCGTCCGCCACGCCATTCTTGGCGAGGATTCCAGGGTCTGCAAGAACGCCATCGTGGGCGGTGCTTACGCCGACGGGGAAAAGAAGAAAATCAGCGTCACGTCCAAGGGCGCTGTCGTGGAAGCCAACACCGTGCTGAAGCCCGGTGACATGCTGTAACAGGAGGAAAAATGCAATGAACGTAACAGGTATTGTATTTACCAACGACGCAAGCCTTGGCGAGCTGACCACCAAGCGCACCATGGCCTCCCTGCCCTTCGGCGGCCGCTACCGTCAGGTGGACTGGGCGCTGTCCAATCTGGCCTGCGCCGGTGTCCGTCATATCGGCATCATCTCCCGCCACAACTACCAGTCCCTGATGAACCACATCGGCGACGGTGAGGAATGGGGTCTGGAGCTGGAGGAGGGCGGTCTGGAATTCCTGACCCCCTACGCCCAGTCCGAAATCCACCGCTACCGGGGCAAGCTGGAGTCTCTCGCCAGCGCCATGGACTTTCTGGCCTACGGCCCCGAGGACGAGCTGGTCATCATGACCGACTCCGCCATTCTTTCCAACATCGACCTGACCAAGGTCATCACCGCCCATGTCAAGAGCGGCCGGAACATCACCGTGGTCACCAAGGCCGGCATCTGCAACGGGGAAAAGATGATCGATCTTGCCATGAAGCTGGACAATAAAGGCAATGTAACCGATATGCTGGTGGATTTTGCCGCTCCCGCCGACTATGTTGCCTCCATGGACATCTTCGTGGTGGGCAAAAAGTGGCTCATGCAGCAGACCAAGGAAATGATCGCCCGGGACAAGTTCCATATGGACCGCGACTTGGTTCTGGGCGGCTGGCAGCGGGGCAAGGTCTCCGTCAACGTCTATCCCTTCGACGGTGCCGCCCTGTACAACGAGTCCGTGGAGGAATATTTCAAAAACTCCATGGCGCTCATCGACCGGGACATCCGCCACGACATATTCGGCGGCAATCATCCCATCTATACCAAGGTTCGTGACCGGGTTCCCACCTACTACGGTGAGGAATGCCAGATTGCCAACTGTCTGGCGGCCGACGGCTGTATGCTGGAGGGCAACGTCAAGGATAGCATTCTGTTCCGGCAGGTCACCATCGCCCCGGGCGCGGACGTGGAAAACTGCGTCATCATGAACGACTCCGTGGTGGGCGAGGGCGCGGAACTGAAATACGTCATTCTTGACAAGGACGTCACCGTCACCCCGGGGGCAAAGCTCATCGGGACAAAGAAGAGTCCTGTCATCGTCAAGCGGGGGGAAACCGTATGAAAATTGCCATCTGCGCCTCTGAGGGCGCACCCTATGCCAAGTCCGGCGGCCTCGGCGACGTGATGGAGGCTCTGCCCTCCGCCCTGGCCCGCATTGCGGGCAACGAGGTCGTTCTGTTTCTGCCCTACTACCACAAAATCAAAACCAACACCGCCTACATGGTGGAGCGGGTGGCCGAGATCCGGGTGCAGCTGGGCTGGCGGCAGCAATACTGCGGCATCATGAAGCTGACCAACCGAAATGACGGCGTGCAGGTCTATTTTCTGGACAATGATTATTACTTCGGTGCCCGCACCGGCGCGATTTACGGAGACATGGACGACGGCGAGCGCTTCGCCTTCTTCTCCCGGGGCTGTCTGGACGCCATGGTCGCCCTGAACTTCATTCCCGAGATCATCCAGTGCAACGACTGGCAGACCGCCTGCATTCCCATTTATCTCAAGGCCATGTATCACGGCGCCTTCTACAAGACCCGCTGCATGTACACCATCCACAACATCGAATATCAGGGCTGGGCAAACGCCGGGTTCTTTGACGATGTGCTGGGTCTTCCCTGGGAGTACCGTTCCACCCTGGACATGAGCAACTCCGTCAACGTGATGAAGGGCGCCATCGAGACTGCCGACCTTGTGACCACCGTGTCCGAGACCTACGCCCGGGAGCTGATGTATCCCTACTATGCCCACGGTCTGGACAGCGTCCTTGCGGGCAACGCCTGGAAGCTCACCGGCATCACCAACGGCATCGACGTGAACACCTTCAACCCGGAGACCGATCCCGCGCTTCCCGCCCACTACAACGCCGAAACCTTCGTAGAGGGCAAGGCCGCCGTGAAGGCTGCCCTGCAAAAGGAAGCGGGTCTGCCCGTCAAGCCCGACGTGCCGCTGATGGTCATGGTCACCCGGCTGGCCGGTCACAAGGGTCTTGACCTGCTGTGCTACATTGCCCGGCGGCTGATGTGGGAGGAGGACGCCCAGCTGCTGATCCTCGGCACCGGGGAAGCCCAGTACGAGAGCTTCTTCAAAGACCTTGCGAACCAGTTCCCCGATCAGGTTTCCGCCCAGATCACCTTCAATCTGGGGCTTGCCGCCCGAATCTACGCCGGCGGCGACATTTACCTGATGCCCTCCAAGTCCGAGCCCTGCGGCCTGAGCCAGATGAACGCCATGCGCTACGGCACCGTCCCCGTGGTTCACGCCACCGGCGGCCTGAAGGACACCGTTCCTCCCGCCGACGAAAACGGCGAGGGCGGTCTGGGCTTCACCTTCCAGAGCTACAACGCCGACGATTTCTTCGCGTCGCTGAAGCGCTGCCTCGGCCTGTACAATCACAACCGGGATGCCTTCCGCGCCCTGCAAAAGCGGGACATGGAGACGGATTTCAGCTGGGACGTCCCCGCCGGACGGTACATGGAGCAGTTCCGGAATATGCTGAGCTGGTAATCCGCACTATAATACAAGAAATCCACCGTATTGGCCTCGGCCATACGGTGGATTATTTTCTGCGCTGCCTGTGAAAACAGCTTTACAATGGGGATCCGCTGTAATCAGCCCTTGGACGCCCTCCCATATTTTTCTTCCATTTCCTTTGTATGGGCGTGAAGCAGCTCCAGCGCCCGCGCCTGGACGCAGGGCAGCGCCCCCGCATCCGTATCCGCAAATTCCCGTTTGATTCTGGCAGACGACGCCGCGTGGCTGTCGCCGGCTTTGCTTTCGTCCGCTTCCGATAGGAACTTTTGCAGCAATCCCAAATCGCCGGAGTAATGCAGCTCCACAAGCTTTGCCCGGTATTCCAACTCCGCCGGGGTGATTCCCGGAAATTGCTTCATATCCGCAGTGTGCTGCGCTTCGTGCTTCAGCAGAGAAACTAGGAACCGCTCGCTCTCAAAATCATAGGCCTGCTCAATGCAGTTGATCGTACCATCGGGCGAAGCCCAGCCCCCTGTCCCGTACCGGCCAAAGGTCAGGTAGTCCATCCAGCTCCGGAATACAAAACCCTTGAGAATATTGACGGTGTATTCCGCCGTTCCCTCCGGCAATTCGACCCGGTAAACGGTGGGAACCGTATCCCGCCAGATATAGGGGCCGTAATAGCCCTGGGTTTTCCCGAAAACCGCGTGATAGCCCTCCGCTTCAAACGTCGATCGGAGCCGCTCCGTCAACTGGGCTTCCTCCCCATCCGGCATATTCAGGAGGGCTTTCAGCCCCGCCAGCAGCTTGTCTGCGGCCTCCGCCTCCGGAAGGCCGCAATAAAAGGTATCCCGGAAATAAATCTGGTACAAGCGCAGAATATCGTTGAGCGCGTCCGGGATTTCAAAGGTGCGGTATTCACAGTTTTCAAAAATCGCCACATACGCGGGAAGAACGTCCTTGAACGCCTCGTGATCGCGCATGTATGCAATGGCGCCTTTGATGTCTCCATTCAGAAAAAACTGGCTGATCTGCATGGCTGCCCTCTCCTCCGTAAAATCGATTTCTCATGCCTACAGTATAGCAGAAAACCCGGGAAAGTCCACTGTTTATGCAAACGGGCGCGGGCTTTCCAAAATATCTTCCTCCCGCGCTTCCCTTTTCCGGGAAAATGGTTTATAATGGACAAAATGAGTTTATCACAAGGAGACCGCCATGAGAATCCTTTACGACAGCAAGCAGCCCCAGTTCAAGACCCCCTTCGGCACCCTGACGCCG
>CAKTKF010000124.1 GCA_934569215.1 uncultured Oscillospiraceae bacterium | reverse complement strand
GTTCAGCGGGTTGTACGTGACCACCGTCGGGTTATCTGTGGTGTAGTACTCCACTGTGGCATTTTTGAGGTCGCGCGATGTGACGGTGATGGTGATGTCGGCGCTCTTGGAATAGCCGTCCGCCGTGCAGGTGACGCGGTATCCGTGCTCTCCCACAGAAAGCTCGGCGGGCAGTTGATAAACCGGCTCCGTTGCCCCTTCGATCGGCGAGGCGCTATCACCGATCGTATACCATTGGCACGAAAGCCCGGTCACGCCCGGTTTAGGGGTGCAGTGTGCGGAGAGCTTGATACCGCCTGTGGTTCCATAGGGCATGGACGTTGAGGCAGCTGTGTTATCCGCGTTCAGCGCAGTCAGTGTGACGCTCGTAATGGGCGCCTGCTGCACGGTGACATTGGCCACCACCTCCTCTTCCTTCGTTCCAATGCACCACGCATTGGTAGTCCGGAAGGCATAGCCCGGCTCCAACAGATCGCCGAGAGTCAGACCATTGCCAAAAACCCCCAGTGTGCCGATGGTTCCCTTGCTCTCGCTGGAGTCCTTGATGGTCGCCTTGGCGTGCACCCCCAAGCCCTGAATGTTGTGTCCGTTCAAATCGAGGATGATCGCCTTGTCGATAGCCACCAAAGTAGCATCGCTACGCACAGTATTCAGCAGCGTCAGCGTATCGCCCGCATTGGCGGCGGAGAGGGCGGCGGCAAAATCCTCATAATAGGTGACCGCACCGTTTTGCGTCACGCTGGCGGCAAATTCCT
This sequence comes from uncultured Oscillospiraceae bacterium, assembly GCA_934569215.1. Lineage (GTDB taxonomy): Bacteria > Bacillota > Clostridia > Oscillospirales > Oscillospiraceae > Faecousia. The sequence goes on along the minus strand of CAKTKF010000124.1, from coordinate 4,235 downwards.
TGCCGCACTCTGTGCATCCAGTATTATTTCCAGTGAAGCTGTGGGTGTGTGGCTTGACCTGCACACTTTCCAAGGAGGTGATCATATCATCAAGCCTTACACACCGGTCATATTCCTCGCTGCCGGCAGCTTGCTCATAGAACGCATAGCCGTCCGCCAGTAATCCGGAAAGCGGTGCAGGTGCTACTTCACCGTTCCGCAGAATTTGTCCGGTAATTTTTCCAAACGTGCCGCCGCTGATGGGCGCATTGCTCGCCGATGATCCGGTCAGGAATGTTACACCTTCAAACGCGCCGCCCGAAATGTTCCATGTACCTTCCGATACATCCCAAAGACCGGTGTGGCCGCGGCCGCCGGTGACGGTGATCTCGAAGTCTTCACCAAACCGTGCGTTTTTGACGGTGCCGCCGGTGATCGTGACCGTACCGCTGTTGCTGCCGTATAGAAAATCTATGGTGCCGCCGTTGACGGTCAGATTGCCGTTTTCAATTCTGACACCATCTCTGCCATCACCGATCGTGCCGTCGTTAATGGTCAGGTTGCCGACCACGAGTTCTATCATCCCGGAGACTGTTCCGCTTTTTTCTTTACTGGTGTCTTCAACGGTCAGATTGCCGGATGTAAGAACTTCATTCGTTTCTTCATCTACCTGAGCCACCCGGAAATCGTCCATCTCATAGCCGTTCAGATCAAGGGTCACACTTTTTGTGATGGTGAGACCGCCATCTTCCTCGTCATCAGCACTTTTCACAGTCTCATAGTCCGTCAGCAGCTTAATGGTATCACCGTCTTGTGCGGCATCCACCGCCTCGGGCAGTGTGGAATATGTTTTCTCACCGATTTGGGCGGCTCCGCCCTCCGCGCCCTCCGCCAAGGCGGTGGCGCTCAGCAGCGTCAGGCACAGCGCCAGCGCCAAAAATATGATGAAAACTCGTTTTTTCATGTATACCTCCTAAATCTTGTTCTGTTTCTATGTCCGGCCCGCTTGTGGGCAATTCTTACCGTTCCTCCGGAATGAGCCACAGCCTTTTCGCGGCAGTTTTGGCCTCGCTGCGGCGCTTGACGTCCAGCTTATCCAGAATGTGGCTGACATGGGTCTTCACCGTGGGCAGTTTGATGTCCATGATCCGCGCGATCTCCGCGTTGCTCTTGTCGGCGCAGAGGAGGTACAGAATCTGCCGCTCCGTGGGGGTCAGTTCCTCGCCGGGGGGCAGGCGGGGCTGCAAAAAGAGGGGGTAGTAGGCCGCCTGCGCCCGCACGTCTGCCATCAGCTGATTTTTCCACTTGGCGTCCTTGCTCCATTCCAGCTTGTTCAGCAGCGGCAAAACCGCCGTGCCGTAGACGCTGACGGTACGGATGAAACGGAACTCCGCCGCCGTATCCAGCGCCTCCGCCAAATGCGTCTGCCAGCCCTCCGCCTTGCTTCGGTACAGCGCGAGGGCGGTCAGGATATGCAGGTGGATGCCGTCGATATACCGCCCGCAGGTCTTGATGTACGGCCCCAGCGGAGAGAGGGTCATCAGCGCCGCGTCCGGCTGGCCGTCCGCGATCTCCACCATGGCTTGCGTGAAATACTGGTAGCGCTTCATCACGTTCAGGTGGATGGGGTCTCTGGGAGCCTTGGCACGGTACCACTCGTCCGCCCGGTCCAACTGGCCGGTGTACAGGTCGATGCGGCAGAGCATGGCGTCCATGTTGGGGAAAAACCGGGGCAGGCCCCTTTCCTCAAACTGCTCCCGCAGGGCAAGCACGGTGCGGCGGGCATCCTCCCCCCGGCCTCCGGCAAGCTGGCTCCGGGCCAGCAATCCGCTGACGGCGAACTCCATATCCGGCGTGCCGTTGTTCCGCAGCTCGCTCATGCGGGAGATGATGGTGAGCATCCGTCCGGAGATATTCTCGCCCTTTTCAAATTTGCTTTCGGCGAGGGCACAGTCAGGCAGGCCCACGCCGTCCCGTCCCAGCACCGCCATCACCGGTACCCGGATGGTATTGTAAAGGAGATCGTCCTTTTTGCTCCACGGGGAGAAGTCCTTGCCGCCGTTCATCAGGCTGGGCAGGGTGCTGGTGGCGGAAAAGGGCGGCAGCGCGACCTCCTTATTCGTCAGCAGACGGAACACGGCGGGGATGGTCTCCGTCAGGCCCTCCACGCCCCGCTGGGGCAGGGAAATATCCAGCCACGCGAGACGGCTGCGGGCCTGCTTTCCGGCGCCGTCCTCTTTCCCGCAGCGCCGGGCAAATTCCCGCAATTCCCGATACCAGCGCTCGGAGCCTTCATAGTCCATAGCCAAGGCGCAGAGCATACTCATGCCCTGCATCAGCGAGGGGGACGCTGAAATTTCAGATTCCGGCAAGCTCCGGTAATATTTTTCCATTTCGCTGTAATGCCCCATGCCGGGGTGCAGCTCCGCGTTCCGCACCAGCAGTTCGGAGACCTTGGTGTGGTCGCCGCCCTTGGCGTAACAGTCCAGTGCGTGCGCGTAGTCCTCTTTCAGTTCATAATACATACCGCCGCGGCTGAACAGGGCGTTCCGCTTTTCCGGGGTGTACTCCCGCTCCATCTCCCAGAGAAGGAACGAGCGGAATTCCGGCCAAAAATGGAACGTCCCCACACCGTCATGGCGCAGCATGGTGGTGTTGCGGAGCAGCCAGTCCAGCTGCTCCCCAGCGTGAGGGTCACCGCTGACCATCCGGGCCATCTCAAGGTCGAACTGGTCGAACAGGGCCAGCTCCAGCAGAAACCGACGGATGGGCAGGTCGAAACGCCGGTAGATCATGGTCTCAAAATAGGCAAAGACCTCCTGGAAGGCTTTTGCCACGAGCTCCGGACCAAAGGGCCTGCCGCCGGACATGCACCGGGCTGTAATGACCGCCCCCAGCGGGTAGCCGATGGAGGCTTTCAAAATGCCGCCAAGCTCGCTGTCCGTCACGGGGATATCCCGGTCGGCAAACAGCTTTCGGACGTCCTCCCGGTCGAACAGCAGATCGTCGGCATCCAGCACGGTCATCAGGCCGGTATATTGGAACGCCATCAGATAGCCGGGGACTGTACCCCGGGAGAGGATGACGAAACGGCGCTCCGGCCGGGAACGGATCAGCTCGCAGAGGGTCTGCCCCGCCGTCTCGCTCTGCATCTGCTGAAAATCGTCGATCAGCAGGATCTCCCAGCCATCCGGCAGAGCATCCAATGAAAGCGTCGGATCGTCCCCGCTCAGGCGGAGGACGGCGCGGCCGGAGAGCAGCGCGTCCGCCACCACGGTTTTCCCAAAACCGCAGGGGGCGCTGAAAAACAGCACCCGCCCCTGATGCAGAAATTCTTCAAAGCGCTTTGCCACAGAGGGCTTCACAATGATGGTTTCCGGCATGGTCTCCCCTCCTCTATCCGCACCGCGCGGTCATCCTTTCGGGGCATATTTCCCCTGTTATGGCCTATTATTACGATGATAAAACTATTATACATCACCGATTGAAAATGTAAATCATCCCAAAGTATGAGATGGGTGTGGCTCGAATATAACACGCCTTTGACAGGGATACCTACTTTGCAAACCGCTGATAGAGGGCTTCTGGCCCACTTTTGACCCAGAACGGAATTAGTATCTCACCCCGGAATATGTAAGTGCATGGCCAGCCATGTTTATTCAAAGTGCATTGCTCTATGCGTATTATCTGCTGCCTTTCAGCATGATCGTTGCCTGCGTTATGATCTCCGGTCGGGAAAAAGGAAATAACGGTATTCGCTCTATGCAGCCAAGTTCTGTGTGTTGCTATTCTATCTGTTCATGGAAATGCTCATTTTTCTTGCTGTATTTATTGCCGACGGTCAAGTTGCAAAACAGACGACGGGCATCACAAGGACGCTGCTGTTTTCGTATCTGCTGAAATGGTGCCTTTGACTGTTTCTTGCTGTCAATCCTCTGTGTTCACAGCAAGGAGAGTCGTTGCGCAATGAATGTAGTCTCGCTGGTCATCAGCTTTCTTTGGCTGCTTCTCAACGCGGGGAGCATTGTGATGGCAATGGTTATTAACTTTGCTCAATAAAATTGGTGCTGTGCGGCCAAATTATTTTTCTACCCTCTTGACAAGTAACCACTCGGTAACTATAATAAGAGTTACCGAGTGGTTACCTACAAGGAGGAATATTATGGCTGGAGATACGAAAGAACGGATTTTGGAAACGGCGCTGGAATTGTTTGCGCAGAACGGCTACCTTGGGACATCTATGAATGATATTGCGG
>CAKTKF010000123.1 GCA_934569215.1 uncultured Oscillospiraceae bacterium | reverse complement strand
AAGGTGGAGACGGCGGGGGACGAACTGCTGGTCGCCCGGCGTCTGGAAGACGGCGTGCAGAATCTGACCGTTTCCGGGTCTGCGGTAATCAGCTTCAGCAGCTATTCCTATCCGCTGCGGCTGGCCGGAATCCTGGGAATGCGCCGGGCGAGGAAAATCCCGGTGGAAATTCTGACAGCCGCCGATCTGGGCTTGACCCCGGAGGACTGCGGCCTGAAGGGGTCGCTGACCAAGGTCGCGGCAATGGAATCCCGCTTCCCCGGTCTGCGCCGGGGGCCAAAGGAAACGGATCCGGACACGGGCGTTCGGAATCTGTGCGAACTTCTGCGGGAGGTGCGGCCATGAAGGAAATTCTGGTGCTATGCCCCTTCGGCGTGGATAGGGGTCTGCTCAGTAAGGCAGCAGGGCTTTCCGGCGGCGCACTGCGTGCGCTGGTTCCGGCAGGGGAGAGCGATACCGCTGCGGAATACGGCGCAAGCCACGTTTTTGAACTGAACGCCCCGGAGATCGGGGACGAAAGCGCTTTTGCCGCCTTCCTGGCGGAAACGATCCGCAAATGGGGCAGTCAAATCGTTCTGGCTCCGGCGACGGTGCGGATGCGGAATATTATGCCCATGCTTGCGTGGCAGCTGGACGCGGGACTGACGGCGGACTGCACTGCCCTGCGCATGGAGGGGGAGCAGCTCATTCAGACCCGTCCGGCTTTCGGGAATTCCCTGATGGCGGACATCCGCACCTTAAGTGAAATCCAGATGGCCACCGTCCGTCCGGGAACGTTCCGGCCGGAAAAACAGGCGGTCAAAACGCCGATCGTAGAAACCATTCCCTATACCCCCGACGAACGGGTGAAGCTCCGTTCCTTCGGAAGCTTTGCCCAGGGAAAGCCCCTGTCTCAGGCGGAGATCATCGTAGCGGGGGGCATGGGCGTCGGCTCCAAGGCGGGCTTTGAAAAGCTGGAAGCGCTGGCAAGAAAGCTTGGAGGCAGCCTGGGAGCGTCCCGCACAGCTGTGGAAGCGGGATTTGCGCCCTACCGCTGTCAGGTGGGCATGACGGGCATTACGGTCTGCCCGAAGCTGTATCTTGCCGTGGGAATCAGCGGCGCGGTGCAGCACTTAGCCGGTATGTCCGGCTCCGGGAAGGTCGTCGCCATCAATTCAGACCCGAAGGCACCGATTTTCGACTATGCCGACTATGGCATCGTCGGAGATTGGGAAGCCGTTGTAGATAAACTTCTTAAGGAGGAGAATTTATGAATTACAAGAAAACCTATGTCCCTGCCAAGGGCTACACGCCCATCTGCAAAATCGGCGAGTGCAGCCTGAAAAAGCTGGAGTTCGGCATCATCGAGCTGGACGCCGGGGAGAAGCTGCCCTTCTACACCGAAGACCGGGAAGTGGCCTTCATCATGCTGGAAGGCCACTGCAACGTTTCCTTCGACGGCGAGCGCTATGAGAACGTGGGCAACCGCGCCAACGTATTTGAAAACCGGAAGGCCGAGAGCTTCTACATGCCCCGGGAGCAGCATCTGGAGATCGAAGCCATCGACCATATCAAGATCGCCGTCTGCGGCACGCCCGTGAAGGAAAAGACCGCTCCCCAGGTGCTGCGGGAAGACCATGTGGTGCTGAAGCTGCTGGGTCGCGTTCCCTTCCAGAGAGAGACCAGCTTCATCATCGACGGCAATTCCAACGCCAAGGTTCTGACCATCGGCGAGGCATACTGCACCGAGGGCAACTGGGCGGGTTTCCCGCCTCACAAGCACGACGAGGACAATATGCCCGCCGAGTGCATCGCCGAGGAGATTTACTACTTCCTGTTTGACCCCAAGCAGGGCTTTGCCGTCCAGTGCCTGTACACTGCCGACGGCGCTCTGGATGAGGCATACCGGGTGAAGAACGATGAGCTGGTGGAGTTCCCCTACGGCTACCACACCACCGTCTCTACTCCCGGCTACCAGACCTACTTCCTGTGGCTGATGGCGGGCGACTATCAGGGCTTCAACCGCAGCAACGACCCGGAGCACGACTGGGTCAAGTAATTTCCTTTTATCCCCGGATGAACAGCTATATAGCTTCATCCGGGGCATCTTCAATAGGATGGTGCGTATATGACAGATTACGTTTTGGGCGTGGATATCGGCAGCGGCAGCGTGAAGCTGACGCTGCTGAGCCGGGAGGGGAAGATCGCGGCTACCGCCGGCTGTGAGTATCCCACCTATTATCCCCACGTCGGCTGGTGCGAGCAGGACCCTGAGGACTGGTGCCGGGCGTTCAAGACCGCCTTCGGAGATATTCTGAAAACGGCGGGCGTCGGGGCGGAGCGGATCAAGGCTCTGTCCTTTGACGCGGCCACCCACACGGCGGTGCTGCTGGGCGAACAGAAGCAGGTGCTGCGCCGGGCGATTCTCTGGACGGATCAGCGCAGCAAGGACGAGGTGCAGGAGCTGAAGGACACCTGTCTCGATACCGTTATGGATCAGGCGGTGAACGCCCCCACCACGGTCTGGACGCTGCCTCAGCTGATGTGGCTTCGCAAGCACGAGCCGGAAATCTGGGGGCAGATCCGCTACATTCTTTTCGCCAAGGACTATCTGCGCTACCGCATGACCGGCACCATGGAGACGGATACCATCGACGCGGAAGGCTCCATGTTCTACGACACTAAGCGGGAACGCTGGTCGGAGGAACTGTGCGCCGTGGGCGGCATCCGGAAGCAGTGGCTGCCCCGGCTGTGCAAGCCCACGGATGTGGCGGGAACCATGACCGGAGAGCGGGCGGCGGAATTCGGCCTTGCGGAGGGGACAGTGGTGCTGGTAGGCACCACGGATACCGTGATGGAGCTTTTCGCGGCAGGCAATGTGGAGCCGGGTCACGCCACGGTGAAGCTGGCCACCGCCGGGCGTATCTGCATCGTGACCGACCGTGCGCTGGATTCCAAATTCATCTTCAATTACCGCCATGTGGTGCCGGGGCTGTGGTATCCCGGCACGGCGACGGCCAGCTGCGCCGCCAGCTACCGCTGGTATCGGGACACCATCGGCCGGGAGCCCTTCAGTGAACTGAACGTTCCGGCGGAGAAGATCGCCCCGGGCAGCGACGGATTGATGTTCCACCCCTACTTGAACGGCGAACTGACGCCCTACAATGACCCGGACTTAAAGGGCAGCTACACCGGCATCAGCTCCAGCCACACCACCGCCCATTTCACCCGGGCAACCCTGGAAGGCGTTGCCATGAGCCTGAAGGACTGCCTGAACACCCTGAACGACTTGGGCGTGGAAATGAAGCGGGTGCGCATCATCGGCGGCGGCGCGAAGGGGATGCTCTGGCGTCAGATCGTGGCGGATGTGCTGGGTCTGGAGCTGCAAAAAGTCAGGGTGGACGATTCCTCCTTTGGCACGGCTATGCTGACCGCCGTGGGGATTGGCTGGTTTGACAGCTTTGCCCACGCGGCGGAAACCTGCGTGGAAATCGACTCCGTTTCCAAGCCCGACCCGGAGACCCATGAACTTTACGAAAAGCTGTTTCTGAAATACAAGGCGGTGCATGATGCGCTGGCGCCCATTTACCGGGGGTGAGTCCATGACAAAGGAAATACCGGTTCTGGACAGCTGCGACGTGTTGGTCTGCGGCGGCGGGTTCGGCGGAATTTCCGCCGTGCTGGCGGCGGCAAGGCTGGGAAAACGGGTGATTCTGCTGGAAAAGCAGTACGTTTTAGGCGGCCTGGGAACGGCGGGACTGATTACCTATTACCTTCCGCTGTGCGACGGCGTCGGTCATCAGGTTTCCTTCGGACTGGCGGAGGAGCTGCTTCGCCTGTCCATTTCCATGGGTGCGGAGGATGAATACCCTGCCAATTGGCTGGATAGGACAGACCCGGCAGGACGGACGGAGAAGGATCACCGCTTCCGTGTGCGCTATAACCCCTGGCTCTTTGCCATTCTGGCCGAGCAGGAGCTGATTAAGGCGGGGGTGAAGATTCTCTACGGCTGCTACGCCGTAGACATGGAGACGGGGGAAAACCGCATTCATTCGGTCATCGTGGAAAGCATCTCCGGCAGGCAGAAGATCCGCACCCGCACCGTGGTGGACGCCACGGGAGATGCCTGCATTGCCCATCTTGCCGGCGCGCCGACGGAAACCCATCAGCAGGGCAACATTCTGGCAGCCTGGTACTACTCCCTGGGCAGCGAGGGCTACCGGCTCAACATGCTGGGCTTTTCCGACGTTCCGGCGGAGGAAGACGCCGGGCGGACGGCGCGTCCTCTGCTTGACCGCCGGTTCGGCGGTCTGGACTGCGGGGAGGTATCGGAAATGATGCAGTATTCCCACGCCTCCACCCTGAATGACATCCGGAAAAAGCGCCGCAGCGACCCTTCCTGGGTTCCCACCGCCATTGCCACGATGCCCCAGCTGCGCATGACCCGGCGGATTCAGGGGGAGTACACCCTGGACGACGGGGAAATGCACAGGTATTTTGCCGATTCCGTGGGCATGGTCTCCGACTGGAGAAAGCGGGGGCCGATCTACGAGGTGCCGTTTTCCACGCTGTATTCCGCCAAGGTGAAGAATCTGATCATGGCGGGACGGTGTACCTCCGTGACGGACGCCATGTGGGACATCATGCGGGTGATTCCCTGCTGCGCCGTCACCGGTCAGGCCGCCGGAACTGCGGCTGCCCTGACGGAGGATTTTTCCGAAATGGATATTGGCCGGCTACAGCAGACGTTGAAGAATGGCGGCGTAGTCCTCCACGAGCGGGAATTGGGCATGGGAAAATTATAAGTGAATCGAAAAATTACAATTGAAAAAAATCCGAAAATAATGTATCCTTATGGGGTAATGACACGGGGCGCGTGGCACCCTGCACCGGAAAACAGCAATTTGAAAAAATTTAAGAAATGAGGTACTCTTATGGCATATCAACACTGGTCGTACGACACCCTGCATCGTCTGTGCATGGAGGCATTCCAGAAGTTCGGCTTCACCGAAGCCGAGGCGGATATTATCCAGGACGTTCTGCTGACCGCCGATCTGTACGGCATCGAG
>CAKTKF010000122.1 GCA_934569215.1 uncultured Oscillospiraceae bacterium | reverse complement strand
GTGCGCCAAAGTCCGTCACAGCGCCGAAGAAGGCGCCGCCGATCAGCACCCACAGCAGCACCGGCAGCCAGCCGAACGCGGCGGCCTGAATGGCGCCGGTGACAGGGCCTGCGCCCGCGATGGAGGAAAACTGATGGCTGAAGACGGTCCAGCCGTTGGTGGGGACATAATCCTTGCCGTCGTTGTACTTAACGGCGGGCGTCTGCGCTTTGGGGTCGATACCCCATTTCTTAGCCAGCCAGCGGCCATAGAGCGCATAGGCGGCGACAAGAGCGACCGCCGCGATCAGCACGATTACAAGTGTGTTCATGTGATTTCCCTTTCTTTCCTAAAAGCTTTGCCATTCGCCAATGCCGGGAGCAAAAAAGAAGCCCTCGTCCTTGCCGCAGTCTCCCTGACGGGAAACCGATGCAAAGACGAAGGCTGATCCGGGGACAAATGCCCGCCGGGAATTTCAACTTCCGCGTTACCACTTTGCTTGCCGGAAAACCGGCCTCTCAACCGCTGCCCGAAAATCGGAGAGCGTTCCCCGTTAACGGAGGGATACCGGCTGCAATTACTCGGCGCTAGCGCCTTTCACCGCGGCTGCTCACAGGGGATGGCCACCCGTTCCTTGCTGCCGTTTCGCACCAGCCAACGGCTCTCTGAAAGCGGTGATCCGGGGAAGTCGTGTCCTGCTCAAAGCATTTGACGAAATGTTAGGTGTATAGTACCACTTTCTTTGGGATTGTCAATACGGTTTTTCCGTTTTTGGGTGATTTTGGTAAAGGGAATAAAATTTCCAGATCTTACACGTGCAGATTTAGGCAAAATACAAATGGAGAACCTAAGCGGCTGCCTGCACATTTCCTCGCAGACAGCCGCTTAACTTTGCTGTTATTTTGTCGATTTGGGTTCGTTGTCCCCGCCAAACGTCCATTGGGTATTGGGATCGTTATTGATATAGTCAGGGGCAGTCCACAGCCCTGTCTCGTCGTCGAAATACCACCCGGTTGGATACCATCGCTTTTCCTTAAATTGCTTTTTTGCCTGGTTTTTCCGGGAAAGATGGCGTTTTGTTCTCTGTTTGCTTTGTGTCCTTGCTGGCCAAATTGCATGGTAAAGCCATTTGAGTAGTCTGAAAATGGTTCTTATAATCCAAACGATAAGACCCAGGTACATCAGAAATTTGATAAAATCGTATAATACCTTGGCCTCTTCTCCCGTCAGTCCCACTTCCGTCTCCCCCCTTCCGGCTTTGATATTTTTCATTATGCGCTAAAAATAAGGAATTGTCAATATTCGGGGCAAAGCCGCACATCCCGGCGCTCATCCCCCTGCGTGTCCTTCCAGTCCCGAAAATTTACAAAAATGTCTCTTTACTTTTTCCAAAAATCTCTGTAAAATATGGTCATGTATTAATCCAATCAGGAGGAATCATTATGAGCGTAAAGAGAATCGGTGTGCTGACTTCCGGCGGAGACGCGCCTGGCATGAACCCCTGTGTCCGTGCGGTCGTCCGTACTGCGCTGTATCACGGATTGGAATGCTACGGTATCCGCCGGGGCTGGAATGGCCTGATCACCGGCGATATCGTTCGTCTGGATGAAAAGAGCGTTTCCCATACGATCAATCGGGGCGGCACCATTTTGTATACTGCCCGCAGTCAGGAATTTATGACCGAGGAAGGCCAGCGCCGGGCGGTGTCCACCTGCAAGTTCCTGGGACTGGACAGCATCATTGCCATCGGCGGCGACGGCACCTTCCGGGGCGCTCAGGCGCTGAGCAAGTACGGCATCAACGTCATCGGCATTCCCGGCACCATCGACAACGATATCTCCTGCACCAACTACTGCATCGGCTTCGATACCGCCGCCAACACCGCCATTGAGTGCATCGATAAGCTGCGGGACACCATGCAGTCCCACGAGCGCTGCTCTGTCGTGGAGGTCATGGGCCGCAACGCCGGGTATCTCGCCATGTACGTCGGTCTCGCGGTCGGCGCGACCGCTGTTCTGGTTCCCGAGGAACCCATCGATTTTGAGCGGGACGTAATCGAAAAGATTCGTCAGGCGCGGTTCAACGGCTTTACCCATTACATGATCGTCGTTGCCGAGGGCGCCGGTTCTGCCGCCGATATCGCGGCCAAGATCAAGGATGCCATTGACCTCGACCCCCGTGTGACTGTTCTGGGTCACATTCAGCGCGGCGGCTCCCCCACCGGACGCGACCGCGTCAACGCCACCAAGATGGGCTATCTCGCCGTAGAGCTGCTGCTTCAGGGCAAGACCAACCGCATCGTCTGCACCCACATGGGCGATTTTACCGATGTGGATATCAGCGAGGGTCTGGCCATGAAGAAGAGCATCCAGAAGATGGAAGTGGATGTTCTGGCGGCCATGACCGGAATCTGAAAACGCCAATATACATAATCCGCACCCCGTTTATGATGGGGTGCGGATTTTTGCGTGACACAATTATTTGAATCCGAGCAAGCCGCCGATGCTGCCCAGCAAAACCAGCAGGTCGTCCAGTGACCATTCGTCCAGATTTTTATAGTTCGGCGGGGTGATGGCAGTCCCCTTGCGGACGGTCATGGTGCTGTCGAACCCCTTCCGGCTGTTAATACCGATCAGGGCTGCAAAATCCTTCGTCTGAATTTGAAAACCGTCCTGCGCCTGAGAGAGATTCAGGGAAATGGGCGATTTTTCCGGAAGGGTCAGCACCATGTCCCCGGTCTTCGGCTGCCAGTCGCAGGAAATAGACTGAGTGCCGAATGCGGCGGTTTCGGTGTGCGCATCGTCTGCTCCCCGTGCGCCGATCTTATAGGAAAACGCGGACTTTTCCCCGTTTTCCAACTTTTCGACCGCAATGGACACATCGCCCTGCGCCGCGTCCTGCCCCAAATCCAGTCTGAGAGCCGCTCGGTTCTCCCCTGCCCTGCCGTCACAGCGGACGGCGACCAACGTCTTGTCATAGAGATAAAACGAAGCGTTAATGTCCCCCTGAGAAAGTCCGCCGGTGTCCATCAGATATCCGAGAAGCGTCCCCGCCTGTTCGCCGGTGGCGCTGTAATCAAAGCGAAGGCATTCCAGACTCTGGCCGTCCACCGTCAGCATCTCCTTGTGGACGTCGCTTTTCAGCACCAGCAAGCCCAGTATCAGCTTGCGAATGTCCTCTTGCTGCACCTCCGGAAGCTGGGGAACCTGCCGGGTGCGATTCAAGTATACTTGCAGCTTTTCCACGGAAGAATCCAGCTTGCTGAGGGTCGAACTGGGGATCAGCCGGGAAAGCAGAGGAAACGAGCGGACATCCGAAGAAAACGTGTCATAGGTGATGCCGTAATAGCCGCCCCTGAACAAATCTTCGGAGGTGATAGCGGCAAACTCCTTGTCCAGGTAGGCCGACAAATTCAGTGTCTTTCCGTCGATCCGGATCGTGCCGTCGGCAAGGATCTGATTGGCAGTCAGGTCGGTCTGAACCTGCATGTCGTACTGAACGCCATCGGAAACGGTCAGCTCCAGCGAAGTGCTATTCCTCCCGCTTTCGTCGTACCCCTTGGCAAGAATCGGGACAGGGCTTTCCGCCAGCCGCTGCTCCAGCTTGGACAGCGCGTCATCGGCGGCATTGGACAGCGCCATTCTGGGGGACAAATACAAAAACCATACCAGCGCCGCCGCCAGAACCAGAACCGCCGGGATAAGCAGAAGCAGCCATTTCTTCTTTTTCATAGGAATCACGACCTTTCGCCTACTACTATATCATGGATTGTCAACAAGAAACAAGGCCAGCCGGAACGGCTGGCCTTTTACGCTTTGGGATGGCACTTTTCATATACGGATTTCAGCTTCTGATTGACCATGTGGGTGTACATCTGCGTGGAGGAAATGTCGCTGTGACCCATCAGCTCCTGCAAGGAGCCGAGGTCGGCGCCGTTTTCCAGCAGATGCACCGCGAAGCTGTGCCGCAGAGTATGGGGCGTGATGTCCTTCTCAATGCCCGCCTTTTCCTGGTAGCTCTTGAGAATTTTCCAGAAGCCCTGACGGCTCATCCGTGCGCCGCCCACGTTGACGAACAGCGCCTGTTCTCTGGGGTCGTCCACCATGAGCAGCCGGACTTCCTTTAAGTACACGCTCAGCGCCCGGAGGGCGGCGGGATACAGCGGAATGACCCGGGATTTCTTAGCGCTGATACATTTGAGGATGCCCAGCTCCAGGTTCACGTCCTCCACGTTCAGGTCGATCAACTCCGTGACCCGGATGCCGGTGGCGTACATGACCTCCAGCATGGCCTTGTCCCGCAGACCCTTGGCGTCCACGGCGGAGGGCTGCGCCAGCAGAAGCTCCACTTCCTTGCCGGTGAGGATCTGGGGCAGCTTCTTCTCCCCTCTGTCCACGTGGATCTCTCCGCTGACAGGGGATTCCTCCAAAAAGCCGGTGGAAATGACATAGGCATAGAAATTCTTCAGACTTGCCAGCGTCCGGGAGATCGTCGCCCCGGATTTGCCTTCCCCACGCTGATAATTCAGGTAGTCGCTGATATTCAGTTGGGTGGCATCCAGAATGTCCGTATGCTCGCTTTCTTGCAGCCACTCGGTGAACTGCCGAATGTCCCGCATGTAGGAGCAGACCGTGTTGGCGGATGCCTGCTTTACCTTCGTCAGGTAAGTTTCATAGGCGTGAATCAAGTCCAGCATGAATGCGCGTACCAATATGTCCTTTCTACCCGTGTATCAATCTCGCCAAAAGGGGCGAAACCAAGCGAAAATCAACGCTTCCGATCAGTGCGCACAGACAAAGCACGCAAGCGGCCTCAAGGCCGCTGAAACGCCTGCGCCCAGTCAGGTGCCGCAGCCAGTACAGATACTTTAGCGGCGAAGCAAGGCTGGCACTGAAAACAAGAAGCCACCGGACAAGCCATCCGGCGGAGCCGCTGCACTGCATCACGCCGAGAGAGACGAAGGAAAGCACGAATGCCTCCCCGAAGCTCACGATCAGAAGCAGCCACGGCTCGGAAATATAAACCGCAAAAGCGGAGATCAGGAAAGGAAATATGGTCACGCACAACAGGGAGA
>CAKTKF010000121.1 GCA_934569215.1 uncultured Oscillospiraceae bacterium | reverse complement strand
CAAAAGCTTACAGCTGGCTTCGTCATCCTCGGCAATGGCAACGCGCATGTTTTCACATCCTCTCAAAGCGGACAGAACGGAATCCTCTGTGTCATAGGTCGCCTGGATATTTTATTACAGAATTCTCAGGAAAGCAACCGCCGGATTTTATTTCAGGAGAAGAACCAGCAGCAGCGCGGACAGCACCGTCATGATCAGGCAGCCGAGCCAGCCGCCGGAATCTTTCTTTTCCGCTTTTGCGCTTGTCAGCACCCACGCCAGGATCCCCGCTGCGGCTCCCCCGGCCAAACTGGACAGGAAGAACGATGCCGCCACAGTCACGGAAAAGGCAGATGCCGAGGATTTGTCCGCGCTTTGGATGCTCTTCACCGCCATGGACACGCCCACAATGGCCATCACCATATCAGCTACCGCGAAGGAGCATCTGCGCAGGATGTCCAGAACAGCCCCATAATGGCCGTACATGGAAAAGCGGATGTCATAGGAAAAAATCGTGCCGAACAGGAAGGGAACGATCCAGAAAAACGCGCTGAGAAGGCACACAACGGACGCGGTCACTGCCGCGATACCCGTTCTGCCCCCGTCCTTTGCTCCGGCAACGGAGGCTTTCCCGATGGACAGGGAAACGCCGCCCATCAACGGCGCAACGACACCGCTCACTGCATTGCACAGCAGAATGCTTCTTTGGGGAATTTCGGATTTTCTGCCGGTCTCCTGCCCGACTGCGGACAGAGTCGCCCCGCCGTCCAGCATCATCGTGAGAACCGTCGTCAGGATTCCCGTAACAAACAGATACGCCACACTGCCGCCCTGGCTGCGGTATTCGGTGAAATCGAAGCCCTCCTTCAAAACCTGCGCCGGCCGGAAGTTGGACAGAATGGTAAACAGGTGTTTACTCTGGGCATCCTCGCTGCCCACCGTCCACAGTCGTCCCCACATGGAATCCAGGGAAACGCCGAAATTCTTCCAGTTAACGCACACAAAGCAGACACTGGTCAAAAGGAAAAAGGCCGTGCCTGCCATCAGCGCCCCCATCAGGGGATGGCGGCTGCGTTTTGACAACCAGAAATATACGCAGACACAAAGCAGCACCGCGCATCCGTTCAGAAGCAGCTGGGGATGGTACTTATCCGTTACATAAGAGAATCCGCCCCAGCCGATCGCCTTGGGGAGCATGACCGACTGCGCTTTTCCTGACAAGGCCGCGGCAACGCCGTAATCGGGAATCGCCGAGCCTTGCACCTGTATGATTCCCGTCAGCTGGATTGCCGTCCAGACCAGAAGAATTCCCAGCGCCGCCGGAAGGGCATCCCGTACCGCTTTCGGAATCGTGCGCCAGATCTTCTCCCACAGCCCCGGAATTGCGAATACAATCGTGCATACCAGTGAGCTGACCAGGCAAATTGCCAGAATGTTATAGTACGTCAGTCCCGCCTGATTCCCGCCGAGGCTGATCAGCACCGCGCCCAAGCCCAGGCCTGACACCTGCACAAGGGGCAGTCCGGCAACCAATCCCATGACAAGACTTCCAATCGCGCCCAGGATCATGGAAATAAAGTACATCTGCGCAGTAAGCTCTCCGTTTGCGGCTATCGCATTGACGGAAGTCGCCCCGTCGGATACCAGCATCTGCAAAACCATGTTCATATTCAGGAACATCCCGCACACCGCCAGAATGCCCATCAGCAGACCTGCTTTTATTTCCGTTCCCAGCGTACTTCCATATTGGGAATAATCGAACCTGTCCTTAAAACGGGTTCCCGATATTTTGTTTTCCTTCACCGGTTTGCCCTTCCTTTACGATTCATTTCAAAGAAACTCCCATCAGCAGCCCGACGGAAAGTCGGGCTGCTGACCGGGAAATGTTGTAGGTTACTGTTCTGCGATCCGGGCAGAAATGGGCTGATCGCCGCAGAAATCCACCCGTTCCGATCTCACGCCGCCCTTGCAGCTGGGAATATCGGACATTGCAGGATCCGTCCACAGCTCCGTATGGCCGGTGACAAATTCCGCACTGGGTTCGGCGTCCGTGATCACGATCTCAATGGCGGAGCTGACCGCGGAATCGTTGGTATACTCCAGCTTGGAAAGCGCCTGACAGGTCACATAATACGTTCCGGGATCCAGCGTGTAGGGGAAAATATCATACAGGAAGCAATAATCCGAGCCGCCGACATAGGGGCCGAATCCCGTCAGCTCACCGTCGGAGTGGTAATACCGGGGCAGCGGTTCGGAGTAAGAAGAACCCCAGTTATATCCCATGGGATGACGGTAGACCGTCGCCGCCAGCTGTTCCAGATCCACCGTTTCGCTGCGCACGGCATCCGTACACTCCGGATCGGAGTAGAAGGTGAACTCCATTTCCGGCAAATACTCCTGGGTGTAGTAGTCGGACAGGGTAAACCAGTCAACGATCAGCTCCACCTGGTTTCCGCTGACCATGGCCAGCATTTCAGGACGCTCCAGAGTCAGGCCGACACCGTATTCCGCCGTGATCTTCGTCGGCTCCGGGCGCTCCAGGCCGGAACCGGCAGCCGGATAAGCGTTCAGCATGACCCGAAAGGTTCCCCACCCCATTGCGGGCAGGTCCACCTTGCCGGTGACCGCGCCGGTACTGCCGCCCATGATCCGCGCGGAGGTCGCCAGATACTCCGTTGCCTCCGTACCGTCTTCCACAGGGAAAATCCGAACAAAATAGTACGCCGTGCGGTCATCCGTTGCCGTGAAGGAGAATTCGCCGGTCATCGGGTCAAACTGAAAATCCTCAGGCTGTTTGAGGGTCGCATCAGCCTCCGCCGCAATCGCGGTAGGCGTGGTATCCACCGCGACAAAATTGTCTTTCTGCCCGCAAGCTGCCAGCATAGCGCAGCTAAGGAGCAATGCACCTACCGAAAGAATGAATCGTTTCATGGGGTCAATCTCCTTTCCGTTATCTCAGGCCTGTTTTTTCTTCTTGTTTTTGCTGACGATCACCGCGCCGACAATGCCGCCTGCCACGATCACGCCCACGACCGCGATCACGATGAGGCCGACGGGGATCTGATTCGTGGTGGTCACCACGCCCACGGGGCCGCTGATCACGTTGCCGTCGGCGTCGGTGGTCTTTGTGCCGCAATACTGGTACAGGCAGTTACGCATCATCTCATGGAGCTGATACTGCGCATAGACAGACTGGGTGGAATCGCCGAACGCCGCTTCCGTCGCCGCCATTGTGATGTAGTTTCCGTATCCAAGGGTTGCGCCCTGCACACTGAGGATCGCCAGGGGGTTGTTGTAAACGTCGCCGGTTCCGCAGTTTCCATCGGTGATCAACATGCCGTTCCAGCCCCACTCGCTGCGCAGCATCGTAACGTACATACCGTAGGGGAACAGCGCTGTACCAATCCGGTTCAGGGACGCCATGAAGCCGTTCGCATTATAGTCCTTTGCCGTGATCTCGAAGGGACGCATATACACTTCCCGGATCGCCTGCTCATTTGCCCATGTCAGAACGCCGTCACGGTTGGTATCGCTGTCGTTCAGCGCCAGGTGCTTTACAAACACGCTCGTACCGGTAGACTGGATACCCTGAACCACATTGCCGCCGATCTGGCCGCCGATGAAGCCGTCCTCAGAATAATACTGATGGTTTCTGCCGCCGAAGGGAGAACGGTGGGTATCCATACCGGGCGCGTAGACGCATCCGTAGTTGAACAGTACCGCCTGATGGCCGTATGCCACGCCCATTTTCTGAGCCGTTTCCGTATTCCAGGTCGCGGCAATCAAAGGCTCGCCGGGGAAACCCGTGGCGCTTGCGGAAGAGCCGCACTGCTCAGGGCCGTCCACGCAGGTCTGCTTCGCCTTTCCCACGGAGGGGATCGCCGGAACCATCCAGCCACAGTTGCCCTGGATTTCGATGGCTTCATCCAGTGTGGTCATATTGGTCAGCATTTCCCAGATGGCTCTGCCTTCCTCCGTATCAATGGGAACGCCCGTCATATCCGCCACGCTGAGAACATGGTGATTGCCCTCCGGAACGGTTTCCGTCACCACGGGCAGGCCGCTTTCCGTCGTCTGACCTTCCGCGACGTAGTATACCTTCCCCCACTGGGGTGCTTCCATCTGCGCGACCGCTTTGCCGTCGGGTGTTTCCGCGGCGAAGGGAATCATATCCGCGCCAAAGGCATAGAATGTTTTCGTTTGCTCCGTTTTTACGCCATTGCGGTAGGTTTCAAAGGTGTAGTCATAGGTCTGGGTATTTGCCAGGGACATGATTTCCACGATCTCGTCCTTCAGAAGCTCATTGGGTTCCTCATCCGACTGGTGCGCCATGATCGCTTCCATTCCGTCGGCGAAATTGCTTCTGGAAAGATAACCGTCCAGCATGCAGCCGTCGCCGGCCGTTACATCGTCCATCGCGTTCCGGGCAACCGTCTTGTCCGACGAACGGGCGCCCACGTACTCCGCGTCCGCAACGTCACCGGCATCATCGTAAATCACAGACTTGGAAAGCTCGGCTGCGACCGTATCCAGCGGCGCATTGGCTGCCTCTTCCTCGCCCCAGTGGTGTGCGTCGCTCTGCACGTTAAACTTGTAATTTCCTTTTTCCAGCACGTAGCATCCCTGGCCGAAGTTATCGAAGGAAGCCAGCTCATCCGTGTCAAACTTCAGCGTAATATCCTGAGACTGTCCAGGCTCCAGGGTCTTCGTCTTTGCGAAGGCGATCAGAGTAACCTTGGACTTTTCCAGACCGCGTCCCTGAATGCCAAAATGCTCCGTGTCGCTCTGATAAGGCGCATCCATATACAGCTGGACAACTTCCTTGCCGCCTACGGAACCGGTATTCGTGACGCGCACGGTCACGGTGTTCTGCTCATGGGCATCCAGCTTCACATCCGAGTCAATGATCTTCTGCTCAAACGTCGTGTAGGACAGGCCGAATCCGAAGGGGAACTGCACCACCTGCTCATAGCCCGCCGCGGTTCCGTTCTTGAACGCATGGCCGGTAAAGGCCGGAGAATCAAAATAGCCCTCCGCATCCGCCGTCTCGAAGAAGCGATAGCCGACGTAAATGCCCTCTTCATACTGATAGAAGGTATTGTTG
>CAKTKF010000120.1 GCA_934569215.1 uncultured Oscillospiraceae bacterium | reverse complement strand
GGATTACACAGCCAGGAAGAACTTCACCAGGAACAGAGCGGAGATCACATAGGTCAGGACGGAAACTTCCTTGGCCTTGCCGCCGAAGATCTTCATGATGGTGTAGGAAATCAGACCCAGGCCGATGGCGTGGCCGATGGAGCCGGAGATGGGCATACCGATGAGCATCAGCGCCACGGGAACCATCTGATCCATATCGTCGAAGTCGACCCGCTTCAGACCCTGGAGCATCAGGATGCCCACGTAGATCAGAGCAGCGGAGGTGGCAGCGGCGGGGATGATGGCAGCGATGGGGGCGATGAAAATGCAGGCCAGGAACAGCAGGCCGGTGACGACAGCAGTCAGACCGGTGCGGCCGCCGGCCTCAACACCGGAAGCGGACTCGATGAAGGTGGTGATGGTGGAAGTACCGGTGCAGGCGCCGGCGATGGTGCCGATGGCGTCGGACAGCAGAGCTTCCTTCATGTTGGGCATATCGCCCTTCTCGTCCACCATGCCGGCACGGGAGGCGGTGCCCACCAAAGTGCCGATGGTGTCGAACATGTCAATGATGCAGAAGGTGATGATCAGGGTGACGGCGGTGAACCAGCCGATCTCCATGAAGCCGGCAAAGTTGAACTTGAACAGGGTAACCTTGGCCATATCGGCGAAGGGAGGCAGGAAGGAAGCGGTAGCCAGAGAAGCGAAGGGGTTGGTGTGCAGGAAGGCGAAGGAGCCGATCCAGTAAATCACGGAAGCGACGAGCATACCGTACAGCACGGAACCCTTGATGCCCTTCTTGGACATCGCCAGGATGACAAACAGGCCGACAAACATGGTCACGACGGTCAGGATCATGGTGGCGAAACCGGTGTCGCCCATGTTGCCCTGGAGATAGCTGGGAGTCAGTGCGCCGAAGAAGTCACGCATGACATAGAAGGGAGTGGTGAAGCCGTTGCCCTCGGCGTAGATGCCCACGTTGGAGCCAAGGCCGATATTCATCAGCATCAGGCCGATAGCGGGAGAGATGCCCAGACGGATGCCAAGGGGAATGGCCTCCACGATCTTCTCGCGGACGTTGAAGATGGACAGGACAACGAAGACGATGCCCTCCAGCAGGATGATGACCAGAGCGGCCTGGAAGGAAGCCACATAAGTCATACCGGTCATGGCAACGATGTTGCCGACGACCACGGCAAAGAAGCTGTTCAGACCCATACCGGGAGCCATTGCGAAGGGCTTGTTGGCCAGGAACGCCATGCAGAACGTACCGATGGCAGACGCGATGCAGGTTGCCAGGAACACGCCGTTCCACAGATCCTGTCCGGCGGCGCCGAAGCCGGTGAGCAGGTTCGGGTTCAACGCGATGATGTAGGCCATCGTCATGAACGTCGTGAGGCCAGCCACGACCTCAGTCTTGACGGTGGTCTTGTTCTCGGAGAGCTTGAAAACTTTCTCTAACATAGTATCGACCTTTCTTTTTAGTTTTCCGGCAAAGCCGGTGGAAAAGTACAATTCCATTGTAACATTTTACAAAAATAATACAATACAGAAGACAACACAAACTTATGAACAAATTATGTCCTGTTTTCGTCGTTTTGACAAATACCCGCTTTTCCCGGCGTTTTATAGGGCAATTCCTTCGGATTTTCACCCGGTTTGGAAACATATCTATGAACAACCGTTTCCACCGTACCGGAATAAACATGAATTTTTAAGGAGCTTCCCTGATTTTTCAGGGAAGCTCCTTGTTGCTAAGATTCTGTTTTTGGTTGTTTTTACTGCTTCGGCGCACGCTTCCGGCAAAGGTAGATGTCCAGCTTTTCCTTCATGTTCTCCGGCATTTCCCGGGCAACGGGACACCGGACGGCATTCGCCATACGCTCCGCGAAGGCAATGAGGAATGCCGTATCCGCTGCCATCTGCTCGCCCTTCATCAGCGCCATGGTGTCATAGCGGTTGTGAATGGTACCCGTCTGGTGGGACGCGATACGGGCGAAGGACACCGCCGGGACGCCCTTGTCGGCAAAGGGCGTGGAGTCGCTGGAATACACGTCCTGCTTCACCTCCACCGGGAAGCCCAGTTCGTCGCCCAGGTAGGAAATATAGTGGCACAGCTTTTCCTCGCCGGTGACGCAGGAGATAAATTTGCCCATGATGCAGCCAATCATGTCCAGATTGATGTTCAGCACGCAGTTTTTGAGCTTTTCCTCGTCGGCGCAGTAAGCCTTGGAGCCAAGCAGTCCCCGTTCCTCGCTGCCGCACCAGATGAAGCGCAGGCCGTAGCGGTGGGGATGCGTCGCGAAATACTCCGCAATGCCCAGCAGTCCTACGGAGCCGGACATGTTGTCATAAGCGCCCTGGGACAGGGGCGTGGAATCATAGTGGGCGGTGAAGGCGATATACTCGTCCACCTCTCCCGGCATGTCCAGGACAACGTCGTGAGACTGGCCGGTATACTCCTCCTGCTTCAGCGTAATTTTCGCCGTGGACACGCCCTTGCGGATCAGCTCCACCGCATCTTTGGCATTGATATTTACGCCGGGAATCCGGTTTCCGTTGTGGACGTAGGAGCGCAGCTCCCGCTGGTCAATGTCCCGGTCGGCGTAGTTAACGCTTCCGTCATAGGTGACAAAGCCCACCGCGCCGTTTTCCAGCAGATCGTGATACATCCAGTAGCCCAGATAGCCGTCGATCATCACGATTTTCCCCCGGCACTGGCTCAGTGCGTAGGGGCTGGAATCCCGCAAGTAATAGAACGGCGCTTCCACCTCTCCGCTTCCGGCACACAGATAGCCCTTGCAGGTCACCTCCACGCCATCCGCCTGAAAAACCGCCTCCTGCATCGTAGACATCGGCACATCAAACGGCACGATCTCGGCTTTCTGCCCAAACCCGGCAACCTTGTCCTGCAAATACTGCGCCGTGCGCAGTTCCTCCGGGCTTCCGCCGGTGCGGATATAAGCCGTATCCGCAAAAATCTTCATAATTTGTTCCGCATTCATAGCGTTTCCTCCTCTTTCTCCGCTGCCGCCATTCCTGCGGCGTAGGCCGTTGCCCAGGCGATTTGCAGGTTGAAGCCGCCGGTGTAGGCGTCGCAGTCGATGACCTCCCCGGCAAAATACAGCCCGCTCACAAGCTTGGATTCCATGGTTTTGGGATCGATTTCCGATACCTTCACGCCGCCGCTGGTGATGATCGCCTCAGACACGGGGCGCTTGCCGGTGATGTCGATGGTGAAGGATTTCAGCAGCTCCACCAGGGCGCGGCGCTTTTGTTTCGTCAGAGAATTGGCCTGCATTTCCGGGGCAATGTCCAGCCTGCGCAGCACCACGGGGATCATGCTCCGGGGCAGCAAGTCCACCAGGGCATTTTCCATGCTTCGGTTCTGATATTGCTCCAAATCCCGCAAAATGCGGGCTTCCAGCTTTTCGCTCTCCAGGGCGGGCTTTAAGTCCAGCACCAGGCGGCAGCCCTCCCCTTTTAAGTGGCAGCTTGCCGACAGCACCGTGGGGCCGGAGACGCCGAAGTGGGTGAACAGCAGCTCGCCAAAGTCCTTGTACAGCACCTTTCCCTTGGCGTTCAGCAGCTTGACGCCCACGTTCCGCAGGCTCAGCCCCTGCATTTCCTGGCAGTCGTTCCCCGCCGTTTCCAGCGGCACCAGGCTTCCCTCCGGGGAGGTGACCGTATGCCCCAGAGCGGCGGCAATGCCGTAGCCGTCGCCGGTGGAACCGGTGGCCGGATAGGAAGCGCCCCCGGTAGCAAGGATCACCCAATTTGCGGCGATTTCTTCATTTTGGGTTCTCACCCCGGCAGCACGCCCGTCCCGGGTGAGAATTTCCTTGACCCGGGTGGTTTTTACGGCGATTTTCTGCCTGTGCAGCTCCGATTGCAGGCAGTCCAGAATGGACTGGGATTTGTCCGTCACCGGGAAGACCCGGTTTCCCCGCTCGGTTTTCAGGCGGCAGCCCCGCTCCTCAAAAAAGGCCATCGTCTTTTCCGGCGGGAAGGCCGTCATGGCGCTGTAGAGAAACCGTCCGTTCCGGGGAACGTTCTGCAAAACCTCCTGGGCGGTGCAGTTGTTGGTCACGTTACAGCGACCCTTGCCGGTGATCAACAGTTTTCTGCCTAAACGGCCATTTTTTTCCAGAAGCAGCACATTCTGCCCCCCTTTGGCCGCCGTAATGGCCGCAAACATGCCCGCCGCGCCGCCGCCGATCACGATCCCATCATAGCCCATCAGCCGTCCACCCGCTTCTCATACACATCGTATTCTTCCCAAATTCGCTCCAGATTGGCAAAGGTTTTGGACAGTTCCTTCTCCTTTTGGGCAGCGACGGCGACGATCAGGGCGTTGACGATGCTCAGCGGCGCCACAAGGGAGTCCACCAGGCTGACCATGTCGCTTTTGGCGATCAGTACATGGTCGCAATTGCTGCCCAGGGGTGACAGCTTGCTGTCCGTAATGCCGATGACCGTCGCACCGGCGGAACGGCAATATTTTGCGCCTTTGGTCGTGGTGGAGGAATACCGGGGGAAGGAAAAGGCGATGACCGCGTCGCTGCTGTTTACGCTGACGATCTTCTCAAACATCTCCCCCGCCCCAAACCCGGAAACCACGTGGACATTGTTGAACATATAATTTAAGTAGTACCCCAGGAAATTCGCCAGCGGCTCCACGGAACGGACACCCAGAATGTACACCCGTTTGGCCTTCAAAATGGCGTTCACTGCGGCGGAAAACTCCTCCCGGCTCACCATTTCCTCCGTCTGGCGGATTTTTTCCATGTCAGAACGGAGCACTGTGGAAACCACGTCCTGATCGCCCAGACGGTCGTTGGCAACCTCGATACGCTGCACGGAGGTCAGGCGGTTGAGTACCATTTCCTGCATGGCCTTCTGCATACTGGGGTAGCCGTCAAAGCCCAAATCCACGGCAAACCGAACCACCGTGGATTCCGACACGCCCACCGTTTTTCCCAGACGGTTGGCCGTCATAAATGCGGCCTTGTCGTAGTCCTCCGTAATGTAACGTGCGATCCGCTTCTGCCCCTTGGAAAAGGTGGGTTCCTTCTCCCGCAGAGTGGACAATATATCGTAACTCATAGCTGCCTCCTTG
>CAKTKF010000119.1 GCA_934569215.1 uncultured Oscillospiraceae bacterium | reverse complement strand
TGGTCAGTCCCCTTGATGGCTGTTACTTTACACCAAACAGCAATTCGCCGTAGGTGGGGAACGGCCAATAATCGGAAGAGGTCTGGGTCTCCGCCTCGTCCGCGACAGCCCGGAGGGCTGCCATCTTGCCGAGGATGGTGTCCCGGATGGCGAAGGACTCTTCCTTCACATTCTCCGCGTTCTTAAGCTCGAGAACGGCGGATTCCAGCTCGTCGGTCTTCTCGGCGATCTGATCGGTCAGGCCGGACAGCTTGGTGACAAGGCCGGTCTCATAGGCGCAGGCCAGGTTGGGGGCAACGGCCTTCTTCGCGGCCAGGGATGCGGCCAGCTCGGAGGCGTAGCCCTCCACCGCGGGGAGAATCTGCTTTCTCGCCATGTCCACCATGGTGTTGGCCTCGATGATGACGGCCTTGCAGTAGTTCTCCAGCATAATGTCGCACCGCGCCTGCATCTCGGAGACGGAGTAAATCTTGTGAGCGGTGAGCATATCCACGTTCTTCTTATCCAGCAGATGGGGCATACAATCGGGAGTCGTGGGATAGTTGCACAGGCCGCGAACCTCGGTGGCCTCCTTAATCCAGGTGGCGTCGTAGCCGTTGCCGTTGAAGATGATGCGCTTGTGATCCTTGATGGTCTTCTTGATCATGTCGTGCAGAGCGGTCTCGAAGTCCTCCGCGCCTTCCAGACGGTCGGCGTAAATTTTCAGGGACTCGGCCACGGCGGCGTTGAGCATGATGTTGGCGCAGGCAATGGAATTGGAGGAGCCCAGCATACGGAACTCAAACTTGTTGCCGGTAAAGGCGAAGGGAGAGGTACGGTTCCGGTCGGTGGTGTCTCTGGGGAAGCGGGGCAGAACGTCCACGCCCAGCTTCATGGTGGTCTTCTTTGTGCCGCAGTAGGGGGTATCATTCTCAATGGCGTCCAGAATGCCCATCAGCTCGTCGCCCAGGAAGATGGAGACCACGGCGGGAGGCGCTTCGTTCGCGCCCAGACGGTGGTCGTTGCCCGCGGTGGCCACGCTCAGGCGGAGCAGATCCTGATAATCGTCCACGGCCTTGATGACCGCGCACAGGAACAGCAGAAACTGGGCGTTTTCGTAGGGCGTCTCGCCGGGGGACAGCAGGTTCACGCCGGTATCGGTGGCCATGGACCAGTTGTTGTGCTTGCCGGAGCCGTTGACACCGGCGAAGGGCTTCTCATGCAGCAGACACACCAGACCATGCTTTGCCGCGACCTTCTGCATGATCTCCATGGTCAGCTGGTTGTGGTCGGTGGCGATGTTGGTGGTGGTGTAAATGGGCGCCAGCTCGTGCTGAGCGGGGGCAACCTCGTTATGTTCGGTCTTGGCAAGGATGCCCAGCTTCCACAGCTCTTCGTTCAGATCTTCCATGTAGGCCGCGACGCGAGGCTTGATGACGCCGAAATAATGGTCATCCATCTCCTGCCCCTTGGGGGATTTCGCGCCAAACAGGGTTCTGCCGGTGAAGATCAGATCCTTGCGCTGCTCGTACATTTCCTTATCCACAAGGAAATATTCCTGCTCGGGGCCGACGTTGGTGCGGACGCACTTGACATCGGTATTGCCGAAGAGCTTCAGGATACGCATGGCCTGACGGTTCAGGGCTTCCATGGAGCGCAGCAGCGGGGTCTTCTTATCCAGCGCTTCGCCGCCGTAGGAGCAGAAGGCCGTGGGGATACAGAGGGTCTTGCCCTTGATGAAGGCGTAGGAGGTGGGGTCCCAGGCGGTGTAGCCCCGGGCCTCAAAGGTGGCGCGCAGGCCGCCGGAGGGGAAAGAGCTGGCGTCAGGCTCGCCCTTGATCAGCTCCTTACCGGAGAAATCCATAATCACACCGCCGTCGGGAGCGGGAGAAATGAAGCTGTCGTGCTTTTCGGCGGTGATGCCGGTCAGCGGCTGGAACCAATGGGTATAGTGGGTGGCACCGTGGGCAACAGCCCAGTCCTTCATGGCAGCGGCCACCGCGTTGGCGACGGAAGCGTCCAGCTTCGCGCCCTCGTCGATGGTTCTGCGCAGCGACGCATACACATCAGCGGAAAGATTGGCCTTCATTACCCGGTCATCAAACACCAGACAGCCGAAATAGTCGGAAACAGTACTCATAACAAACGCTCCTTTTCAATATTTGACGCTCCGGGAATGCCCGCCCGAACCGCCGAAAATAAAAAAAGATGGCAAGGACGTTATGAGCATACACTCGGAGACGTCCTTGCCTTCACAGTGGGCATTCTACACCATCTTTTCCCATTTGTCAACACCCTGCACAAAAAAAGTTTTTTGTCTTTGGACAGATTGACAAGGCTCGATAATTTGAATATAATAATTTCGGGAGTAAGCGCTTTCCGGGATGTTTGCGCATTTTTCGGAAGGATCCTGTTGCTTTCCCACTTAATTTGACTTCATTTGTTTGAATTTTACCGCGTATCGGGCAGGAAGGTTGGTTGCTGTATGAAATATACGCCTCAGGAGGTCATACAATTCATTCAGGAGGAGGACGTGAAGTTCATCCGCCTTGCGTTCTGCGACTGCTTCGGCAGACCCAAGAACATCTCCGTCATGCCCCATGAGCTGGAACGCGCCTTCAAGTACGGCATCGCCATCGACGCTTCCGCCATCGCGGGGTTTGGCGACGAGGTGAATTCCGACCTGTTTCTCCACCCAGACGCTTCCACCATCGCCCTTCTGCCCTGGCGGCCGGAGCATGGTAGCGTGGTGCGGATGTTCTGCTCCATCACCCACCCCGACGGCACGCCCTTTGCCCACGATACCCGGGGCATTCTCAAGCAGGCCGTCGCCGACGCCGCGAAGGCGGGCTACGCCTTCTCCTTCGGCTCCGAGCTGGAATTCTACCTGTTCCGGCTGGACGAAAACGGCGAGGTGACGGATGTTCCTTACGATCAGGCCACCTATATGGACGTAGCGCCGGAGGACAAATGCGAAAATGTCCGCCGGGAAATCTGCCTGACCCTGGAGCGAATGGGCATTCAGCCGGAATCCTCCCACCACGAGGAAGGCCCCGGCCAGAACGAGGTGGATTTCCGCTATTCCGATCCCCTGTCCGCCGCGGACAACGCCGTTACCTTCCTCACCGTCGTCAAAACCATCGCCGCCCGGAACGGGCTGTACGCGGACTTTTCCCCCAGACCTCTGGAGGGACGCCCCGGCAGCGGGTTCCACATCAATATGTCCGTTCAGGGCGGCGCGGAAGCGCTCATGCACCGGGCGATGGGCGGGATTCTGGACAAGATAGCGGACATGACGCTGTTTCTCAACCCCACCGAGCCGTCCTACAGCCGCCTGGGCGCCCACAAAGCACCGAAGTACATTTCCTGGTCGAGCAACAACCGCTCCCAGCTCATTCGCGTCCCCGCCGCCTCCGGCGAATACCGGCGCTTCGAGCTGCGCAGCCCTGACTGCACCGCCAACCCCTATCTCGCCTTTGCGCTGCTGATCTGGGCGGGACTTTCCGGGATTGAAAACAACATTGCCCTCCCGGAAGCCTGCAACGTCAATCTCCACACGGCGGATTCCAGAAACGTGACCCTTGCGACCCTTCCCAAGTCGTTGGCTGATGCGGAAAAGTGCGCCGGAAACAGCAACTTCATTGCTCAGCATCTTCCCCAGTCTCTGATTGACTTCTTTACCAAGCGATAAACTCCGCAAAATTCTGAAGGGAGGGAGCATGATATGGTTTTCAGCGACCGGACGTACAGCGTTCTGGTGGTGTCTGCTGCGCAGAAATTCAATGAAGCCTTTGCCGCGATGCTCCCCGGTTCGGAGTATTATCCGGTTTGTTTCGTGGGCAATATTGCCGCGGCGCGGCGGGAGATGGTGAACAAAACCTATGATCTTGTCATCATCAACGCTCCCCTGCCCGACGATTTCGGCACCCGCTTTGCCATCGACGCCTGCAATCAGTCTGGCACCGTGGCGCTGCTACTGGCAAAATCGGAGGTTTACGACGAGGTGGAATCCAAACTCACCTGTCAGGGCGTGTTCACGCTGGCAAAGCCAACGTCCGCACTGCTGCTGAACCAAAGTCTGAAATGGCTCGTTTCCGCACGGGAACGGTTACGGCGCATGGAGGAAAAGGCCACCTCCGTTGAAGAAAAGATGGAGGAAATCCGTCTGGTGAACCGGGCAAAGTGGCTGCTCATTGAGCAGCTGAAAATGACCGAGGCCGAAGCCCACCGTCACATCGAAAAACAAGCCATGGATCGCTGTACGACCAGGCGGGAGATTGCCTTGGGAATCATCAAGACCTACGCCTGATTTTCTGCAATTTACATATGAAGCGGTCGGTGTGTATGAATTTGACCATTGAAGTTGGAGAACAATATGATATTGATTGAAACCGCTCGTCTGCTCCTTCGCAATGTTGCGTCAAAGGACGCAGAGATCATGTACGATTACCGCAACAATGAGATCTGCGCTCGGTATCAGCGGGGTCAAGTCAAAGACCTTGATGGCATTGTTGCCCTTGTTGAACGCCACAAGGATGATGCAGTGTCCGTGGATGCTCCCTTTATGGTGGCGGTTGCTTTGAAAGGCACCGATGAGATGGTGGGCGAAATTGTGGTTATGCCGAATGACGGCACAATTTCCTTAGGCTATACTTTTTCCTATCGGCACCACCATAAGGGTTATGCCTTTGAAGCATTGACGGCGCTGATCGACCTGCTCCATGAGCGTTACCCGCAATGGGATTTTATTAGCTTTACCGAACCGGAGAATACGCCGAGTATGGCTTTATTGAAAAAGTTAGGCTATAAAGATATGGGCTACTTACCTGATATGGAATCTCAAGTGTTTGGCAAATGGACAACTCCTGCTACCGAGCTTGAGATCGCACAAGCAATAAATAATGGAGATAATGCAAATGGATGAAAAGCTGCTTGGCAAATGCGGCTTTTCCTATGGACGCAGAAAACGGTGTGACCCTTGCGGTCACACCGTTTTTCTGCCCCAGTTCAAGACAAAATCGTTGCTTGTCGCTATTAAGCCTTTCCTTTGCCGCGTTTTTTTACTGAATCATTTCCAGGAATTCGTCCTCGGTAAGGATGGGGATTCCCAGCTCTCTTGCCTTGCGCTCCTTGGA
>CAKTKF010000118.1 GCA_934569215.1 uncultured Oscillospiraceae bacterium | reverse complement strand
GTGCCTGCGCACGGCACACGTACAATACGGGATCCCCCTGCCCCAGGTCAGCAAAATGCTTTCCCTGACGCCTGCCAGGCTCTGCGGCGTTTCCCACCGCAAAGGCTCGCTGGAAGTGGGGAAGGACGCAGATGTGGTCGTCCTGTCTGGGGATTTCCGGGTTCAGCAGGTATACGCCCGGGGCGACCGGTGCGTATTTGAGACGTAGGG
Organism: uncultured Oscillospiraceae bacterium; assembly: GCA_934569215.1. GTDB lineage: Bacteria > Bacillota > Clostridia > Oscillospirales > Oscillospiraceae > Faecousia. The sequence goes on along the minus strand of CAKTKF010000118.1, from coordinate 4,909 downwards.
AACCCATATATATTACCCATTGTATAAGATGCTGAAAAGAATAAGTTCTATATAGAGAATCGTAGGTAAAGTTGATTGCAATTATGGACGATTTGCTCTATACTATAGCCATAGCAGATAAGCAGATTGTGAAATTTGCTGTAGTCGCGCACCTGCTAATCAATCAAACTGAGGAGGAACACAAATGAAAAAACTGTTCGCACTGCTTCTGGTGGCCATCATGGCACTGAGCATGGTTGCCTGTGGCGCAGACAAGACTGCAACCACCGAAGCCCCCAAGACTGACGTAACCGCTGCTCCCGCTGCCACCGAGGCAGAGCCGGCCGTGTCCGACGAGCCTGTGACCATTCACTGCCTGCACTACATGGTCGAGGGCAACAAGTCCGCCGGTCTTGAGAAGATTCAGGCCGCGTTCACCGAGAAGTATCCCAACGTTACCTTTGAAAACAGCGCGTACTCCCAGGGTACCGACTACTTTGCACAGCTGCAGACCGCTATCGCCTCCGGCGACATGCCCGAGATCATGATGGGCAACCCCGGCCTGTACACCGACCTGATCGACGGCGGCTATGTCATGGATCTGACCGGCAATGCCGTTATCGAAGGACTGGGTCTGACCCAGGCTGACATGGGCGACGTGTCCTACCAGGGCAAGTGGTACGCTTTCCCCGTGGACTTCAAGACCTGGGGCGTTTACTACAACAAGTCCATTTTTGAAGAGCTGGGGCTGAAGGTTCCCGCCACTCAGACCGAGCTGCTGGAGATCTGCAAGAAGCTGGAAGCTGCCGGTTACGCCCCCTGGGCGCAGTGGTATGCTGACGGCGCCTCCGTTGATATCGAAATGCGTCCTGTCGTCTGGACGGAAGCCATCCAGAACGGCGACAACGATATGTTCGAGAAGCTGATGAGCGGCGAGAAGAAGGTTGCCGACTATCCCTACTTCGCCAAGGGCCTGGAAGCCTGGGGCGCTCGTATGGGTGACTGGGCGCGCAGCGACGCCACCTCCAACAAGCAGTCCGACGCCAATGAGATCTTCCTGTCCGGCCAGGCCGGTATGCTGTACCAGGGTACCTGGAACTACGGCTCCATCGAAGACCTGAAGTCCGACGACTTTGACTACGGCTTCTTCTTTGTTCCCACCGACGATTCCGGCAGCGAGCCTGTCATGAACGTGCAGGTCGACCAGGCTTTCATGGTCAACCCCAAGGCTGAGAATGCCGACTGGGCTGTCAAGTTCATGGAGTACTTCCTGAGCGAGCAGATGGGTACCTGGTCTGACGCGACCAAGCAGCCCTGCATCACCGGCGCTACCACCGAGAACACCACCGACTTCCTGAAGACCATTCTGGACGTGAAGGCCTCCGGCAACACCGTCGGCTACGGTGAGTTCACCGTTCCCTTCACCTCCGCTTACACCGCTGCCTACCGCAAGGCTCTGACCGCTTACGCCACCTACTGCTGCACCGGCAAGACTACCGACGGTGTCAACTCCGTGGAAAGCTGCATCGAGTACATGCAGGAGCTGTTCGACGAGGAATTCGCACAGGCTGGCCTGTAATGGCTGATATCACATTGTTCGTATAATTTAAGGGTCGGGTGGGCGCAGTCCGCTAGGACAGCGCCCACTCATCCCTCTTACCAGAAATAACGGCTAACCGGCCGCCACCATGAGAGGTGTGTGTATGCGCAAATTAAATATGCCGAGGCGGCTGTCTTCCAGTGCGGCCCGGACTCACGGCGGAAACATGCTGTTTATGCTGCCGACGATCATCCTGTTCTGCATTGTTGTCCTGATCCCATTCTTTCAGGGCATTCCCTATTCCTTCACCAACTGGAAGAGCATTGTCAGTGAAACGAAGGAATTCAACGGACTGAAAAACTACATCTACCTGATTAAGAACAAATATTTCCAGGATTCCCTGCTGGTGACCTTTAAGTACACCATCCTGTATATGCTCTCCGCGAACTTTATGGGACTGATGCTGGCACTGGCGATCCACAGGTCTACCTGGTTCAATAATATTGCCAGAACCGTGCTGTTCCTGCCCTTTACCGTATCGGTGACGGCAGGCTCCATTGTCTGGTCTTACGTATTTACCGATGTTTACGGCACGCTGACCGGTCTTGTCAGCCCCTTGGGTATGCCCGGACAGATCATTTACGGCATGGTCATCATCGGCGCCTGGCGCGATATGGGCTATACCATGCTGATCTACATTGCGGCGCTTCAGGCCGTTCCCCATGACTACTATGAGGCGGCAACCGTGGACGGAGCGGGAAAGCTGCGTCAGTTCTTCTCCGTGACCGTTCCCAACATTGTGCCTGCGTTTACGACGAACATTACGCTGCTGCTGGCTTGGGGCCTGCGAACCTTCGATATGCCCATGGCCGTTGCCCGGAACGCAAGAGAAGGTCAGTTCACCGCAGTTTATGTCTATGACAGTATCTTCTCCAACAACAAAGCCGGCCTTGGCCAGGCGGCCGCGATCATTCTGACCGTTATTCTGGTAGTCCTGACCCAGATCGTTACCCGCACTCTGAGAAGACTGGAGGTTGAACAGTAATGGCAAGCTCAACGGTTATTGCTTCCCCTCACAAGCGTCTTCTGGATCGGCACACCCAAAAGAAGCTGGCAGGAGCCGGCCGGGTGATCCTGATCCTGCTGATCATGATCGTCGTTGTGATGCCCTTCTATGTGGCGGTGCTGTATTCCTTCCGCGCACCGGACGCCATCACGGCCAACCGTCTGGCCTGGCCGGAGCATCCGACGTTCCAGAACTATCTGCGGGTTATTTTTGAAAACGAAAGCTTCCTGACCGGCTACAAGAACAGCATCATCAACACCCTGCCCACCGTCCTGCTGCTGATGGTCATTACCTCCATGGCAAGCTGGGTTCTGGCGCGTCATGAGACCCGGTTCTACAACTTCATGTACGCCATTCTGACGCTGGGTCTGCTGATTCCCTTCCAGTGCTTTGAGCTTCCTCTGTACATCAACTGGTACAACGCAGGACTCGTCAGCACGAACCTGGGATTTATCATTGCCCGCGCGGGCTTGCAGATATCCATCAGCCTGACGGCAGTCACCGGCTTCATCAAGACGGTTCCCCGCGATCTGGAGCAGGCGGCAATGATCGACGGATGCAACCGCTTCCAGTGCTTCTGGAAGGTGGTCTTCCCGCTGATGACCCCCATCAACGTGACCCAGCTGGTCTTAAACACACTGTTTATCTGGAACGACTACGGCACGGCGATTATTCTGCTCCGCAAGAAGTATTCCTTTACCCTGACGTTGGCACAGATCATTTACTTCAATGAGAATACGTCCATGCTGAACGAGGCGTTTGCTTTCTTCATCATGGCCATGATTCCCATTCTGGTTCTCTATCTGTGCATGCAGAAGTACATTGTCAGCGGCATCACCGCTGGTGCAGTGAAAGGTTGATTTTAACACGCTGACACCGGCCTCAGGAAAAGCCTGGGGCCGGTGTTTTCCATAACGGGAATGTAAGGAAAGTAAAAAATACGTTGCGGAGACGTGCAAATTCTGTTATAATGCTACAAAAAGGGAGGGCGTGCCGCGTTGACTACCAAGAAAAGGAAATTCTGGAACATTCCGCCGGAGGAAGAACAGACGGGATGGCTTCTGTGGTTTCAGATTTTACAGAAGCACTATCTCAAGCTGTTCGGCGCAAATGCCGTAGCGGTTCTCAGCCTGCTGCCCTGCGCTTACTTTCTCTATCTGCTGACACAGACCGGCGATATTGTTTTCTGGGTGGTGGGGCTGGCCTTTTTCGTGCTGGCGTCTCCCTGCCAGACCGGACTGCACAGCGTCTGCGTGCGGCTGGTTCACAGAATGCCGGTGTGGGTGAAGGATGAATTCATCCGCGCGTGGAAGCAGGAGTGGAAGCCGTCCGTGCTCCTCGGCCTGATTCTTGGCGTGCTGTGGTCGGTTCTGGCCTATGGCGCGTATATGGTGGTCGCGGTGGACGGCGGCATGTCGGTGGGATATCTTCTGATGATGCTGCTTGCGGCATATTTTCTGACGGGGCTGACCCTTTTCGGCTATCAGCAGGTCGCCATGCTGGATTTGCCCTTCGGCACACAGCTGAAAAACGCGGCGCTTCTGATTTTCGCCGGGAAACTGCGCGCCTTCTTTGCCATCGTGCTTTGGGTCGGGATGCTTTTGGTTCCCGTGATTCATTACGGGCTGGCGGTGTACATATTGCTGGCAGGCTGGGTGGCCATCGGGGTCATGACGGCGAATGTCATTTTCGCGCCGGTGTTTTCCCGACTGTTTTTGACGGGAGAACAGGAATGAAAAAGAAACTGGAGCATATCTGGTACTATTACAAGTGGTATATTCTGGCTGCCGCGTTGGTGATTCTGGTTGCGGCGAATTTCATAGGAGACCTGCGGCAGCTGCATCAGCCGGACGGCGTGATCAGCATTGTGACCACCTCCCAGGTGCCGGAGGAAACTGTTGAGAAAATCAGGTCGCTGTTTGAGACCCTTTGGGGAGACCGGAATCGGGACGGTATCACGGAAGTGGAATTGAACGTTTACGCCTATGACGGAATGGGATATTCCGGCGGAAATGCGGATGACTACGCCGCCGCGGCGGTGCATCTGGCCTCGGAGATTCAGGCGGGAACAACAGACCTGTTCCTTTCGGACGCGGAGGAACTGATGCGGCAGGCGGAGCGATTGGAGTGCTGCGGCACGTTCCGGGAATTCGACGCGCTGCGCCGACTGGGCTGCGCCGAATTGGAAGATTTCGGCGTCTATGTTTTCCCGGAAAAGGCAGCGTTGCTGGATACACTCCGCTAAGAAAAAACCAACGGATGAGGAAGATGAGATAATGAGCTATCGTGTTTTGTTGATCGACGACAATCAGCTGGCGCTGGAA
>CAKTKF010000117.1 GCA_934569215.1 uncultured Oscillospiraceae bacterium | reverse complement strand
CAGGCGCACATGGAAACAGCCATGACGACAACCAGCAGCAATGCAAGAATCTTCTTCATAGTTTCCTCCTGTTTTTTATTTGGATTTTTGTTTCCTTCCTAGGATGGCATCAGTTTAACATCGCGAAACGACTTTGTCAACGCTCGTCGGTCGACATGGAATTTCATTTCACACTTTGTCACAATTTGATGGTATCTGCACGAATTTGCGAAATATTTGCACATGGCATTTGGCATAATGACGAAATTGTGGCTTTTGAACTGTGCATTTTGCTTGTGTGGTTTTTCCCGGCTTTTCTGAAAAGGCGTTCCATCCCTGGCTCCGGCAAGGGGAAAACGGAATTGCCGGAGGCATTCCCTCTCCCCTCCCCCAATAAGATGTTTCACGGAAGGGGGAACATTCCATGGCAAAGAAAACGCCGCAGTTGACCTTCACCTTCGAAAATCCCAATACGCCCAAAGGCTTTGAACAAATGCTGAAAGCGCTTCTTCTTGAGAAGCTTCTTTCCCGGCAAGCCGAGACCGCCCGCCCATGAGGATTGCCGCCTATTGCCGTGTTTCCACGGATAAGGACGAACAAATTGACAGTCTGAACCATCAGAAGGCGTTTTTCGTCGAATATGCCAAACGCAGCGGCCATGAGCTGTTCCGGCTCTACGCCGACGAAGGGATCAGCGGCACCAGCCTGAAAAAGCGGGAGGAATTCAAGCGGCTTCTCCGGGACGCCGAGCTGGGGCTGTTTGACATGGTGGTCGTCAAGGATATCAGCCGCTTCGCGCGGAACACCGTGGACGCCCTGCAAAGCATCCGGAAGCTAAAATCCATGGGCATCTGCACCCTGTTTCTCACCGCCAACATGGACTCCATGGGGGACAGTGAGTTTATTCTCACCCTGTTCTCCGCCATGGCGCAGGAGGAGAGCAGCAATCTTTCCAAGCGCGTCAAATGGGGCAAAAGGATCAACGCCGAAAAAGGCCGCGTCCCCCAGAGAATTTTCGGTTATGACCGAATCGACAACTTCACCCTGGAGATCAATCCCGGCGAAGCCGAAATCGTCCGCAAGATTTTTTCCCTTTATAACGACCAAGGGCTGGGGTGCCGCACCATCAGTGCGACCCTCAACCGCGATCGAGATAAAACCAAGTTTGGCAGCAACTGGAATGCCCGGGGCGTTCGCCGTGTTCTGGTAAATCCCATTTACTGCGGGATTCTAGTGAATCACAAATACGAAATCGAGGATTTTCTCACCGGCAGGCAAATCCGGCTTCCCGAGGAGGAACAGTTCTGTCACCGGCGCCCCGCCTGGGCGATCGTCACGCCGGAGGTGTTTCAGAAAACCCAGGAAATCATGGCCTCCCGACGCATTCAATACGCTTCCGGCGAGCCGTCCAGGGAAGGCAGATACAGTTCCAAGCACATCTTTTCCACGCTGATCAAGTGCGAACACTGCGGGCGCTCCTTCACACGAAAGAGCTACACCTACGCGAACACGCGGGTATATTGGCGGTGCGTTACCAATGACCAATACACCGCCGAAAAATGCGGCAACCGCACCTGTCTGGACGAGCCGGAGCTGCTGAAACGGCTGCGGGATTATTTTGCTTCTCTGATTGAGGACAGGGATGCTTTCGCTGCGGACATTTTGGCAAACCTGGATAAGCGTCTCCCCGCCTCTCAGAATCCGGAGCAGGCCAAGCGGGAGATCGAGACAAAGCGAAAAAAGCTGCTGTCCAAAAAGAGCCGGTATCAGGAGATGTACGCCAACGACATTCTAAGCCTGACCGAGTTGAAAGAAAAAATCGCTGGCATTACCGAAGAACTGAACGCATTGGACAGGGATTTGGAGCAGCTTACCTCGGGCAGAAAAGCCGCCGAAACCGTCCAACACTACACAGACGAGATTCAGCGTTTTCTGGAACTGGAAACGGTGACCAATGTGGACATGCGCCGCATCCTTGACCATATTTCCGTAGACCGGGAAGGGCATGTCCGCGTCGTCCTGCGAAAATTTGACGACACCCCACAGTCAGACCTGCCTAATTGGTATCCACAGTAGAGGTGCTTGACCCCATGGTGCTCAGCTCCAAGGTCAAGGACGCCGCCGAAAGCGGGACGGCGGAGTCCGTCACCGTCCAGATTCCCGAGGCCATCCGGGCGCTGTTCGACGAAGACCTGGTCACCTCCGGCGACCATCGCCGCCTGTATGTCACCCTGGGGCAGTTCTCCATCGTCCGGCTGGAACGGGATGTGCAGCTGGTAGTACCCATGGTGGAATACGCCATCCCCGAAAAGGAATGCTGCGACAGCGATGGCTGCTGCACCGAAGATCCCTGCGAAATGTTCAGCCGCATTCCCTTCCCCGCCCGCCAGTTCACCCCCACCGGCTGCGACCGGAAGAAAGAAGCTCCCTGCGATCAGGATTAAGAAAACTGCCCCCAAAGGCTTTTGGCCTTTGGGGGCAAATTATTTAATGTTCTACATATTTGGGCAGGATCTCATCCACGTCCACGTAATAGTGCTTAAAATTGTCATTTTCCACGTAGACCTTCACCTTTTTGCCGATCAGCTCCGGGTCACGGAAAATGCGCAGGCTGGGGCTTTTGAAAATGTGCCGCAGGCCGTGGGGGTCAATATACTGCACTATTATATAGTAGGGATACCGCCCGTTTACGTTGACATTGATGTTCGCGGCAATATCCACCACCTCGCCCAGGACGTAGTGTCCCGAGGCAAGCAGGGCATCTGACCGCCTTTTCTTGCAGAATTCGACAACAAGGAAAATGATTCCCAAAATCAGGAATATGGCGCCGATCCCGCCAAAAATCAGGCCGACCATAAATCCGTCGCTATCCCGCAGAAGCGTCGCCAGTGCAACGCCCAGTATCACGAAAATGCCGCCCAATCCGGTATAAATGATGCCGATAATCAGCAGGGCGCTTCGCCCGATCCTCGCTTTTTTCTCCATATCAGCCACGCATCGCCCGTTTTCTGGCAATGTTGATGGGGCCTTCCTGCATGTGGTTGATCCAGGCAAGGCTCTTGCCCGCGCCGTAGGCCGTGCAGGCGTCAGGGTCGTCCGCCAGGACGCAGCCGATGCCTGTGCGCTCGGCGATCAGCAGATCCATACCCCAGATCTGGCTGCATCCGCCGGTGAGGGTGATGCCGTTTTCGGAAATGTCCGACACCAGCTCGGGGCTTGTCTGCTCCAGAACCGCCAGCACCTCGTCGGTGATCATCCGGGCAGGACGGCGCAGCACCTCGAAAATCTCCGTGGAGGTCAGGGTGATGACCTTGGGCATACCGGTCTTGAAGTCCCGTCCCTTGACGTTCATGCTCCGTTCCTCGTCCCGGGGATAAACCTGGCCGATCTGAATTTTCACGTTTTCGGCGGTGACCTGACCAATCACCACGCCGTGCTGACGGCGGACATACCGGGCGATCATCTCGTCAAAGTAGTTGCCCGCCACCTTCAACGAGGAAGAAACCGCCACGCCGTTCATGCTCAGCACCGCGATGTCCGTGGTGCCGCCGCCGATATCCACCACCAGGTGGCCGCTGGGGCCGCGAATGTCCAGTCCCGCGCCCAGACCCGCCGCCAGGGGTTCCTCGATCAGGAACACTCTTCGTGCGCCGGCCTCGATGGCGGCATTGATGACGCTGCGCTCCTCCACCTCGGACACGCCGGAGGGTACGGAGATGACCACACGGGGCTTAGGGGTGAAGAAGGACGCTTTTGTCGCGGTCTTAAACATTTCCTGAAGCATCCGGACGGTCATCTCATGGTCGGATACGGTGCCGTCCTTCAGCGGGTGCATGGCGACCACGTTGCCGGGAGTACGTCCCAGCATGTTCCGGGCGGCCGCGCCCACCTGCAAAATCTTGCCGGTGTTCTTGTCCATAGCCACAACGGAGGGTTCCCGGACGACCAGTCCCTTGCCGTCGGCGTAAATCAAAACGTTGGATGTACCCAGGTCAACGCCCAGGTCATTGGAAAATAAAAACATAACAGCACCTACTTACAATTAAGAAATCGTATTATTCCCTTCCTGCCGAAGCAACGGCGGCGCAGTGTACTTCCTTCGCCCCGGCGGTTTTCAGCACCCGGGCGGCTTCTCCCGCCGTGGCGCCGGTGGTCAGGATGTCGTCCAGCAGCAGTATCCGCTTTCCGGCAACCTCCGCGCCCCGGGTCAGCCGGTAGACGCCCAGCACATTTGCCCGGCGTTCCGCCTCGCCGTGAATGCCGGACTGGGGGCGGTTGTGACGGACTTTCCGAAGAAGGGGCGTCGGGGTCATCCCCAGCTCCCGCCCCACGGCCTTCGCCAGCAGCTCCACCTGATCGTAGCCCCGGCGCAGCTTTCGCAGACGGCTGACAGGAATCCACGTCAGCGCGTCGAACCCGTCGGGGTACTGATTCTGGATACGCATGGCCAAGAGTCTGCCGTAGGCAGCAGCGTAATTTCTCGCGCCGCCGAACTTAAAACGCAGAAGGCTCCTTCTTACGTTCCCTTCATAGTACCAGACTGCGGCGAAACTGTCAAGAAATTGACCCTTTCTTTTTCTATTAAGAAATTCCGGCGCTTCCTCACGGCAGGTGCGGCACAGGTCAAGTTCCTCTTTTCCCAGTATCTTTCCGCACAGAATGCACTTGGGTGGAAACAGCACGCCCAGCAGCCAGTGAACCAGTCTCATTCGGTTTTCCCCTGTAAACGAAGCTTCAGCCCCGTGTAACGGCGGTTCTTCTTCGCGTTCTCCACCATCGCCGCCACGGTTTCCTCACGACCTACAATAATCAGCAGTTCCCTCGCCCGGGTGATGGCGGTGTAGAGGATGCTGCGGCTGAGCAGGTACGGCGACCCGTTCCACGCCGCTAAAATCACCGCCCGGTACTCGCTGCCCTGACTCTTGTGGACGGTCATGGCGTAGGCAGGCTCCAGCTCGTTCAGCTGAGTAAAGTCGTAGTCCGCCGCCCGGTCGTCGAAGGTTACCGTCAGGGTCTCCGTGCCGGTGTCGATCTCGGTGACCGTACCCACGTCGCCGTTGAAAATGCCGGTGCCTACGGCGCTTCCGTCGGTCTTCTTCCATAATATATCATAATTGTTGCGGATCTGCATCACCCTGTCCCCC
>CAKTKF010000116.1 GCA_934569215.1 uncultured Oscillospiraceae bacterium | reverse complement strand
CCCAATGAAGCAGGCGGCATTTCCCGACTCCACAGCGCCGCCGAAATACAAAAAAGGAGAATTTGAATGGTACGCAAACCTATTCTCGTCGTCATGGCCGCCGGTATGGGCAGCCGCTACGGCGGACTGAAACAGATCGACCCTGTGGGAAGTCAGGGCGAAGCGATTCTGGACTATTCCCTTTATGACGCCCACAAAGCCGGTTTCGATACCGCTGTTATCATCATCAAGGAAGCCATCCGCAAGGACTTCATGGAAACCGTCGGCGAGCGGCTGAAAAAATGCCCCATGGAGATCCGCTACGCCTATCAGGAGCTGGACGATATCCCCGCCGGCTACACCGTCCCGGAGGGACGCACCAAGCCCTGGGGTACCTGCCACGCGGTGCTGTGCGCCCGGGAGGCCATCGGCGACGCCCCCTTCGCGGTCATCAATTCCGACGACTATTACGGCACCTCCGCCTATCGGGTGATTTACGACGCCCTCTGCCACGCCCAGGATACGGACACCTATGACTACTACATGGTGGGCTACGAGCTGGGCAAAACCGTGACGGATCACGGCAGCGTGGCGCGCGGCATCTGCGTCACCGACGGCAAGGGTCATCTCACCGGCATTGACGAGCGCACCCGCATTGAAAAATACCCCGGCGGCATCCACTTCACCGAGGACGGCGAACACTGGGTGGACGTCCCCGCCGACACCACCGTGTCCATGAACCTGTGGGGCTACACCCCCAGCTTCCTGCAGGAGCTGGAAGCCCGTTTCCCGGCCTTCCTGGACAAGGCGCTGGTGGAGAATCCCATCAAGGGCGAATTCTTCCTGCCCCTGGCAGTATCCCAGCTGATCGGGGAAAAGAAGGCCACGGTCACGGTGCTGACCTCCCCCGACAAGTGGTACGGCGTGACCTACGCCGCCGACAAGCCCGCGGTGGTAGCCGCCCTGCGCCGGATGACCGACGAGGGCAAGTACCCCAACGGACTGTGGAAATAACGGAATAAGCACGAAGCCCGCACACCGGTCAAGCGACCGATGTGCGGGCTTTTTCAGCTGATCTTTATTTTCCGCCCATGAGGATTTTGGCAAGCTCGGAATTGGCGTCCAGAATGACGGTCTTTTCGTCGCCGTTCAGGCTGGCCTTCAGAGCATCCAGCGCCAGGGAGAACTCGTAGAAGTCCTTCTTGTCCTGTGTGTCGTAAGCCTCCGCCAGCAGACGCATGTATTCCTGCTCGCCCTCGGCCTCCAGCTTGGCGGCGGACGCCTCGGCGTCGGAGACGATGATGTTCACCTGCTTGTCCACGTCGTTGCGGATGATGGAGGCGTCATAGTTGCCGTCGGCGGTGTACTTCTCCGCCATCTGGTTCCGCTCGGAGATCATCCGGCCGTAGACCGCGTTCAGGTTGCTTTCCGGCAGGTCGAAGCGCTTGATCTTCACGTCCTCCACGTGGATGCCGTAGGACTTGGCCGCGGCGTCTACCTTGACGGTGATGTCGTCATAAATGGTGTTGCGCTCGGCGCCGTCGTTCATGTTGATGATGTCCGCCTGAGCCAGGGTTCCCATGTCGGTTTTCAGAGCGCTGTAGGTGATGGCGTCCAGCCGTTCCTCCGCCTTGGCCGTGGAGCCGAGAGTCTGGTAGAACAGCTTGGGGTCGGAAATCTTCCACAGAATGTAGCAGTCCACGGTCATATTCTGCTTGTCGGAGGTCAGGACCTCGGAGGGCGGAATGTCATAGAGCTGGGTGGCGTCGGTGAAATACTTTACGCTGTCCACAAATGGCAGCTTGAAGTGCAGTCCCGCTTCGCTGGTGGTATCGATGATCTTGGAAAACCGTACCGTGCAGGCATACTCATCCTCGGCCACGGTAAACATGGAACCGGCGGCCAGGATCACCACCAGCACCAGCAGCACGATCAAAATTCCTGTTTTCTTCATTTTGTGTTACCTCCTTCGGTTCCCGCCAGGGATTCCAGCGGCAGGAGCATCTGGACATCGCCGCCCTGTCCGCCGGTGTTGATGTAGAGCTTCACCCCGGGCAGCACCTGGGAAATAGTCTCGTAATACATTCTCGTGCGGGTAATGGCGGGATTCTGGGCATACTCGGAATACATGGCCTCAAACATGGCCACCTTCTCAACGGCTTCGTTGATGCGCTTCTGTTTCAGGTATTCCGCATTCTGGGTCAGCTTGTCGGCCTGGGCCTGTGCCTGGGGCAGCTGGGCATTCTGATAGGCCTTGGCGTCGTTGATGACCGTCTCCGCCTGCTGCTTGGCGGTCTCCACGGCCTTGAAGGCCTCTATGACCTCCTGGGTGGGCGGCTCGGCGTCCTGAATCTTTACGTCCACCAGCGTCAGGCCGATGTCGTATTCCTTCAGAATCTCCGTGACCAGCTCCTTGACCTGCATCTGAATGCCCTCCTTGCCGTCGGTGAGCACGGCGTCCACGCTGGAGGAGCCCACCACGTTGCGGATCTGGCTCTGGATCAGATTGCGCAGGATCAGCTCCGGCTTGTTGGAGGAATACAGGTACTGCACCGGGTCGGAAATCTTGTACTCCACGAAAAAGTCCACGTTGACGATGTTGTAGTCGCCGGTGATCATGGTGCTTTCGCTGTCGTTGACCTCGTAGCTGTTTCCGCTGCTGGAATAGCCCAGCTCGATTTTCTGGTAGACGTTCACGTCCACCTTCTCCACCTTCTGGATGCCCAGGGGGAGCTTGAAGTGGACGCCCGCCTCGGTGACGTCCGTGACCTTTCCGAAGGTCGTGACCACCGCCTGCTGCTTGTCATCCACGGTGTAGAAGCAAGTCAGCGCAACGGCCAGCACCAGCAGCGCCGCTATAACGGCAATCACGGTGCGTCCGGCTCGCTTAAAGTCCGGCTTTTTCTTTGGCCTTGTATTCTGGCCGCCCGGCCAGCTGTAGGTTCCGTTTTCATCCATTGCTTTGTTCTCCTTTTAAATTGATAGTTCCGTTAGCATCTGCTCTGCCTGGGCTTTCAGCCGGCCGGCCAGCCAGGCGGTGAGCATCACCTTTAACACTTTTTCCAGCTTTTCTCCGGCGCCGGGGATCGGCTCACGGTAGCCCGCCGTCACCTCTTTCAGGGCGGCATCCCAGACATCCTCGTCTCCCAAGTCCTGCGCCCGGGCTGCCAGACGGACGAAGTAGAAATACAAAAGGGTATCGTCGATCAAATCGTCGCTTTCGTCGGTCAGGTCGCCGTTGATGTAGGAGATCAGCTGGCAGCTCTGCTCCAGCGTCAGCGCGCCCTTGAGCAAATTGATGTTCAGGATGCGGCAGACCTGCTCCATATCGTACCGCTTGCCCCGGGGCGGCTGAAGAAAGCCCCGCTTGACCCAGTTCTGGACGGTGTGGGGTTCCAGTCCGGCAATGCCGGACACCTGGCTGAGGGTCAGTCCCCCCGCCAGAAAAAGCGACTCGAACACGCTGTCCACCCGATCCGCGTCCTCCCGCTGCCCCGGAAGGGTCGTGCCGGGAATTGTCCACTGCATGTTGTTTCCTCCTTTCTTCTGTTCTCTGATTGTATCACACGGTCAGCTGATTGTCAATAGTGTTCCCAAGATTATTTATAGTCATATTCTGTTTTCTCCGGAAAGAAAATTTCTCTTGACAACCGCCTTGAACCATGCTAGAATATCCGGGTGATAAAGAAGGCTGAACATCCGCCTCACCGTCAGCAGACGCGAAACGGTTCATATTCCACTTTTCCCGCGAGGGGCAGGTGGGGTTGGTGCGGGTGCTTTGGCATCCGCTTTTTTGTTGTTAATGGAGGTGCTTACCATCGCAAAATTAGATCATCAGCTCAACGAGGAAATCCGGGACAAGGAGATCCGGCTCATCGGCGCCGATGGCGCGCAGCTGGGAATTATGTCCTCCGCTCAGGCCAATGCCATGGCAGAAGAACAGGGCATGGACCTAGTGAAGATCTCTCCCAACGCAACCCCTCCCGTCTGCAAGATCATGGACTATTCCAAATTCTGCTTCGATCAGAAGAAGCGGGAGAAGGAAGCCAAGAAGAACCAGCGGGTCGTGGAGATCAAGGAAATCCGCATGAGTCCCAGCATCGACACCAATGACTTCAACACCAAGGTCAAGGCCGCTCAGAAATTCCTGAACGACGGCAACCGCGTCAAGGTCAGCGTCCGCTTCCGCGGCCGCGAGATGGCGCACACCAACCTGGGCGAGAAGCTGCTGATGGACTTCGCCGCGAGCTGCTCTGAAATTGCCGGCATGGAGAAAAACCCCAAGCTGGAAGGCCGCTTTATGGCAATGTTCCTGACCCCCAAGAACAGCAAATAACGCAACCACGATATACTAGATTACGGAAGGAGAACCTACCTATGCCCAAGCTGAAAACCCACAGCGGTGCGAAGAAGAGATTCAACCTGACCAAAACCGGTAAGGTGAAAAGAGCCCGCGCTTACAAGAGCCACATTCTGACCAAGAAGACTACCAAGCGTACCCGCCATCTGCGTGCGACCGCTTATGCCGATATGACCAATGTGGACGCAATCAAGAAAATGATTCCCTACAAGTAAGGCAGAAGGAGGATACTGAGAAATGGCTAGAGTAAAAGGCGCGATGATGACGCGCAAGAGAAGAAACGCTACCCTGAAGCTGGCAAAGGGCTACTGGGGCTCCAAGTCCAAGCATTTCAAGATGGCCAAGCAGCAGGTCATGAAGTCCGGTAACTACGCTTTTGCCGGCCGCAAGCAGAAGAAGCGTGACTACCGCCGCCTGTGGATCACCCGGATCAGCGCTGCTGTCGCTCCCTACGGCATGAACTACTCCACCTTTATGAACGGTGTGAAGAAGGCCGGTATTGAGATGAACCGCAAGAGCCTGTCCGAGATGGCGATCCAGGACAACGCCGCGTTTGCCGCCGTTGTGGATAAGGCCAAGGCCGCTCTGAACTGAGTATAAAAGCCCGCTTCTTGATGAAGCGGGCTTTTTACGATCGTGCTCAGCCGTAACCGCAGGTTACGATGTTCCACTTTCCGCCGTTCTTTCTGGCGAGATACCAGCCCCAGCGGGTGTAGGTGCCGTTCGGTTCCAAAGAGCCGTCGCCGCCGTGTTCATCCACGGTGAAGGAGGACAGCAGGACAAT
>CAKTKF010000115.1 GCA_934569215.1 uncultured Oscillospiraceae bacterium | reverse complement strand
ACCGGCATGACCCGCAGATTCTGCCGCGCCGGGTGGGAAATGGTTCCCGCATAGCCCACGTTTTCGGGGCAGAGCAGACACTTGGGGTAACCGGAGGCCTTTTTCAGCTTCGCCGCCGCAATATCCCTGGGGTCTTTCTCGGGCTTGGACAGGTTGATAGAGATTTCCAGCTTCCCGTATTTCGTATCCGCCGTCCAGCGCTCGTCCTTGGCAATGCGGTCGCGGCGGATGTAGTTGCAATCCTGGCTGAGGGTGTAGAAGTAGTCCGTCGCCGCCTTGGGGGACTGGGTATAGCGTGACCGGAACTCCCGCACCACCTCCGAGGGGCGGGGTGTCAGGAAGCCCATGAGCTTCGTGTCAAACAAATCGCGCTCGGCGATGGTGTCCGCGATCAGCCCTTCCTGGGCGGCGTAGTCGCACAGCAGATTCAGGCACGCCGGGAAATCAAAGTGCTGCTCCTGTTTTTCGTAGCTTTCCAAATGCAGCTGGGAGAGAAGCGTATTTCTCGCAAACGTCTCATCCAGCGGATGGAGAAGGCCGCAGTTTTTGGCGTAATCCAGCAGCGAATCCAGCGCTGCCCAAACGTTTTCGGTTGTCATAGCCATGGGGATGCTCCTTGTGCCGGTTCCTTGGGGAACCGATGATGGTCTTGATATCGTCATATTCCGGCCAAGCGCCGGAAGCTTTTCATAGTTACCTCACTTCTCTACAATAGCGGCAGATGGAGGCCATCTGCCGCTATTATAATGCATGATTTACTTTTTGGCAAGATATTTCCGCATATCCAGCGAGCAGGCCGCCAGGATGATGCCGCCCTTGATGATGTACTGCATGGAGGGGTCGATGCCCAGCATGGACAGCGCCACGAAGATGATCCGCAGCACGAATACGCCCAGGACAATGCCGCTGATCTTGCCGGTGCCGCCGACGAAGGAAACGCCGCCGATGACGCAGGCCGCGATGGCGTCGCACTCGTAGTTGAGTCCCGCCGACTGGGTGATGGAGCTGATACGGGCGCCTTCAATGAAGCCCGTAACGCCGTACATTGCACCGGCCAGGGTGTGAACCATTACCGTCGTCCAGAATACGTTGACGCCGGAGACCTTGGCCGCGTCGGCATTGGAGCCGACGGCGAACATGTTCTTGCCGAAGGCGGTCTTGTTCCAGATGAACCACATCAGCGCCACGAAAATCACGGCGTACAGCACGTACCAGGGGATGGAGATCTTCGCGCCGGAGCCGGTGACGAACTGGATCATGGGCGCGGAAACCACATTCTTATACTCCTGGGACAGGCCGGAAACGGGCTGTCCGTTGTTGCCGTTGAGCATGAAGAAGATCAGGATCAGGCCGTAGGTAATGAGCTGGGTGGCCAGGGTCACGATGAAGGGGTGCAGGCTGAACTTGGCCACGAAGAAGCCGTTCACCATGCCGATCAGCGCGCCGATGGCGACGACAATGAGAACCGTCAGGAGAATCCAACCCGGGGTAATGGCCGGGAGGTTGGAGAAAAGTTTCCGGGAGATGGTGCGATCCTGCAGCAGCGCGCCCGCGACAGCCGCGGTCAGGCCGACCACACGTCCGCCGGACAGGTCGGTACCGGTGAGGACGATACAGCCCGCGATACCCAGCGCCATAGGCAGGGATGCCGCCACCAGGGACACGATGTTCGCAATGGAACCTGCGGACAGGAAGTTCTTGTTCTTGATAGCCGTATAGACGATGAAAATGACCATCAGAATATACAGCGCGTTATTCAGGATACCGTCCGACCAGAACCGGCGGCGATCCGCCTTGTCGAGTCTTTGGTATTCTTCACTCTTTCTCTGAAGCTGTTTGACTGGATTTGCCATACCGCTGCCTCCTTATACATACTTCGCCGCAAGACGCATGATATCCTCCTGCGTTGCTGTCTTTGCATCGACTTCACCGGCCAGCCGTCCGCCAGACATGACGAGAATCCGGTCGCACACGCCCAGCAGCTCGGGCATTTCGGACGAAACCATGATGACCGTCTTGCCTTTGTTCGCCAGATCGAGGATCAGCTGGTAGATCTCGTATTTCGCACCGACGTCGATGCCCCGCGTCGGCTCGTCAAGCAGCAGCACGTCCGGCTCGGTGAGCAGCCAGCGGCCGATGATGACCTTCTGCTGGTTGCCGCCGGACAGGCTGCGGATCTTCGTCTCCTGGGTGGGCGTCTTGGTGTGCATGGCGTCGATGGACCACTGGGTGTCCTTCTTCATGGACTTGTCGCTGAGGACGAAGCCCGCCCGCTTGTGCCTGTCCAGACTGGAAATGACGGAATTTTCCCGGATGTCCAGGATTCCGAAAATACCCGTCGCCCGGCGCTCCTCGGTGAGCAGGGCAAAGTTGTTCTTGATGGACTGCCGGGGATTCAGATTCTTGCACTCCTTGCCGTCCAGCAGGATGCGGCCGCTCTTGCGGGTAGCGACGCCGAACATGGTTTCCAGCGTCTCCGTCCGGCCGCTGCCGTCCAGACCGGCCAGACCCACGATCTCGCCCCGCCGGGCGGTGAAGGAAACGTCCCGCAGATTATTGTACAGTCCCGTCAGGTGCTCGACCTGCAAATAGACCTCGCCGGGCTTGTTGGTCTTCGGGGGAAACTGGTTGCCAAGCTCCCGGCCGACCATGAGACGGATGATGTCGTTCATCTCCAGCTCGGACGCCGGACGGGTCGCCACCAGCTGGCCGTCGCGCATGACGGTGATCTCGTCGGAGATGCGCTTGATCTCCGCCATTTTATGGGAAATATAGATGATGCCCATGCCGCGGTCCCGGAGCATGTTGATGATCCTGAACAGATGCTCAACCTCTTCCTCGGTCAGCGAGGACGTGGGTTCATCAAATACGATGACTTTCGAGTGATAGGAGACGGCCTTTGCGATCTCCACCATTTGACGCTGGGAAACCGGCATCGTACTCATGACCCGATGGGGGTCGACATCGATGCCGAGCTCTTCAAAAATTGCTTTGGTATCGCGAAGCATCTTGTGCTCGTCCACAATAAAGCCCGCGACCTTGGGATAGCGCCCCAGCCACAGATTGTCCATGACAGTCCGCTTGAGCGCCTGATTCAGCTCCTGGTGAACCATGGCGACGCCGTTATTCAGCGCCTCCTTGGAGCTGGTGAAATTGACCTCGCGGCCTTCCAGATAAATATGGCCGCTGTCCTTGGCGTAAATGCCGAACAGGCATTTCATCAGCGTGGATTTGCCGGCGCCGTTCTCGCCCATCAGCGCGTGTACGGTGCCTGCCTTGACCTCCAGGCTGACATGATCCAGCGCTTTGACGCCGGGAAAGGTTTTTGTGATATCCGTCATCCGGAGCAGTACGGTTTGCTCCACCTGGATTCCCCTCCTTTTTCGCTAGCATGCTTAGCTGTGAAGGGCAGCCGCCACAGCAGCGGCTGCCCTTTTGGGTTCTTATAACTTACTTGGTGTAGGCGGCGTAGGCGACGAACAGCTTGTTGGCAATGCCGTCGGCGATGGAGTACATCTCGGCATTGGTGCCGGCGGTGGCAGCGACGGCGTCAGCCATGGCGGTGCCTTCACCGGTAGCCTTGACGACATCGGCGATGGCGGCGGCCATGCCCTCGGCGTCCTGCTTGACGGTACCGGTCATCTTGCCGGCAGCGATCAGCTCCTTGGCAGCGTCGGTAGCGTCAACGCCGAACACGGGGATGGTGGTCACGCCCTCGGCACCGGTGTTGTAGCCGGCAGCTTCCAGAGCGGAGATAGCGCCTTCAGCCATGTTGTCGTTGTTGCAGATGATCAGCTCGATCATGTTGCCGTTGGCCTCGTTGTACTGGGACAGGTTGGTGTTCATGTAGTCCAGAGCAGCCTGTGCGCTCCAGGCGCCGCCCAGGTCGACCTGATACTTGGAGGAGTTGGAAGCGTCGAAGTACTCCAGAGCGGGCTTGCCGGCAGCGGTCAGGACAGCGTCGGCGTCCTCAACACCGTACTGGGTGCGGTAGATGGCTTCCACGTTGGCCTCGTCGCCCTTGAACATGGCGTAGGAGATCTTGCCGTCGCCGTTCAGGTCAACGGTGTCCCAGTTGGCCAGCAGGTACTCGCCGACCATCTTGCCCTGCAGGTGACCGGCTTCGGGAGCGTCGGTGCCGATGAAGCAGATGTTGGTGTTGGCGTTCAGAACGGTGCCTTCCTCGCCGTCAGCCTCGATGGCGCGGTTGAAGAAGATAACGGGGGTGCCGTTTGCCAGAGAGATGATCTCGTTGGCAACGTCGGGGGAGCCAGAGGTGACCATGTTGACGACCAGCAGGTTGTAGCCGTCGGTAACGGCGGTCTGGATCTGCTCGTTCTGGGTGGTCTGGTTGTTGTTGCCGTCGAAGTTGTTGTAGGTAACGCCCAGGCTGTCCAGCTGTGCGTCCAGAGCGGTACGGACGCTGGAAATGTAGGTATCGGCGAAGGTGTAGTAGAACACGCCGACCTTCAGCTCGGAAGCTTCGACCTGAGCCTCGGTCTCGTTCCCTGCGGGAGCGGGGGTGGTAGCAGCGTTAGTGCTGGGGGTGGTGGTCTTGGAGCCGCAGGCGGCCATGGAGATCACCATGACAAGCGCGAGCAGCAATGCAAGTGCCTTTTTCATTGCTTTTTTCCTCCATAAATTTCGTTTTTTCGGTTTCGCCGGGTTGGCTTCACCGTGATTATATTGTATCAGATACGGATTTTTTTCACAGTCATTTTTCCTCGCGGATTTTCTCAAAAAATTTTGCCGCCTCCAAAAAACGCGTTCCGTTTTTGTGCAATAAGTCCTAAAAAACGGTGGAAATTGCAAGCAAGCCGATCAACTGAAGGAAAACATGGCCTTCTGGCTCTCCATGGTAAACATATTTTCTTTGGTGACGATGGTGGTCGCGGTGTCGATGAGCGCCGTGGAATCGAATTTCTCCCCCTGCAAAACCTGCCACGCCTTTTCTACGCCCAGATACCCCATGGCGTAGGAATTCTGCACCACCAGGGCGGCCACCGCCCCGGTTTGCAGCAGCTCGATGCAGTTGATGTTGCTGTCGAAGGACACGGCATGTACCTGCCCCGTCAGCCCCAGGGAGTCCACCGCCTGGGCAACGCCCACGGCCAGCGGCTCGTTGAAGCCGATCAGCACATTGATCTCCGG
>CAKTKF010000114.1 GCA_934569215.1 uncultured Oscillospiraceae bacterium | reverse complement strand
CACGCTCGCAACCCTTTGTCAAGAACTTTTTTCGATCTTTTTCAAATTCCTTTGCATGCGCTTTCCCTTCGCAGCCGTTTCTCTCGAAACAGCTTGCATATATTACCACTTGTGTCAGCGTTTGTCAAGCGGTTTTTGGTTTTATTTCTGATTTTTTTCATCTTTCGGATGAAGCTTCGAATCCCGCAGCTTTTCCTTCTTCAGGCGCTTCCTCAAAAGCCCCCTGTTGCCAGGAAACAGCGTCAGGTAGCCCACGTCCAAACACTTGAGACTTGCCAGATGGAGGATCAATAGCACAAGCCCCGCAATCAGCCCTTTGATGCCCAGAAACGACACTGCCACGCCCAGACCGAACCGCCAGACCCGGATAGCCTCCGCCAGGTCCCGGTTGGGCAGGACAAAGCCGCACACACCCGCCGTGCTGATCACCACCAGCACCACAGGGGAGATCAGTCTTGCTTCCACTGCCGCCGTTCCCACCACAATGCCGCCGATGGTGGAGACCGCCTGACCAATGGCCTGGGGCAAATGGATCCCCGATTCCTGCAACAGCTCGTAGGCAATGAGCAGTCCCAGGACCTCCGCCGCTGTGGAAAACGGCACCATTTCTTTGTTTAGTAGTATGATATTCAGCAGCTGCTGGGGTATCCAGTCCTGATGAAAGCTGACAAAGGCAATGTAAATCGCCGGCAGCAGCAGCCCCGTCAGCAGTGCGCCGTAGCGAAGAATGCGAATGCAGGAGGCCAGCACATAATCCCGTCCTCTGTCCTCCGGGCTTTCCAGCAGATACCCCAGCGTCGCCGGGGCAAGATAGGCCAGAGGCAATCCGTCCACCAGCAGCCCGACCCGACCGTCCAGCAATCCCTGGCAGAAGCGGTCGGGGCGCTCCGTGTATTGCAGCAGCGGAAACGCCGTGGCGCGGGAGCCGGTGACGTACTCCTCCACTGCTGACGGCGACAGGAAACCGTCTATATCTATGGTATCCAGCCGCCGCTTCATCCGCTTCACCAATTCCGGGTTTGTAATGCCCTTCACCCACACCACCGTCACGTTGGTCAGTGACCGGCGGCCTACCTTTGTTTCGTACAATCGCAAATCGGGCGTCCGCAGATGGCGGCGGATCAGGCTGGTGTTGACCCGGATGGTTTCCACGAAGGCGTCCTTCGGCCCTTTTACCGTGTTCTCCACTTCGGGAGAGGACGGCCCCCGCTGGACGCCGGTTTTTACCTCAAAGGCGAGGGCGCCCGCGCCGGGGAACAGGACGATGCAGAAGCCGTTCACCAGCTTCAGCGCCGCCTCGTCCACGTCCCCGCAGACGGACACCGCCGAGTTATACACAGCGCCGTGGAGGGCGGCGTCGTAGGCTTCCTCCATGCTTCCGGACAAATTCTCCGAGATAGGCTTGAATACATACTCCGAAATATCCCCGCCGGAGGTCAGGCCGTCAATGTAATAGGCATAGAGGGGATTCCCGCCGCAGCGCAGGGTACGGGTCACAAAATCCCCCGCTTCAGCAAACCGGCTTTTGATCTGTTCATCTGTCATGGCTTTCCCTCCTCCACTTTCTAGGGAAGTATGCCCGGATTTTGGCGGAATATCATTGCTTTTTTGATTTCATAATGGTATAGTAGAGTATTATGGAATTAAGGGGGCATCCCTAGTGAGCCGAATCGGAGAGATCAAAAAATTGTCTGATACCCCGTTTCTGAACTTTTATGAATTCGAGGCCGTCCACCGGGACGGAATGTCCGCGCCCTATTTTGTCGCCTCCCGGGCAAAGAAAATCGAGCAGCTCAAGGCCGTTTCTCACGAGAACAAGCCCGACGGCGTCGTTCTTTTCGGCGTTTACGGAGAGAAAAAGGACAGGGTCGTCCTCGTCCGCCAGTACCGCTACCCCCTGGGGGACTACGTCTACGAATTTCCCGCCGGTCTTGTGGAAAGCGGCGAGGACACGGCAGCCGCCGGTATCCGGGAAATGTACGAGGAAACCGGGCTTACCTTTACCCCGGTGGACGCGGGCGCCTGTTCCCGGCCGTTTTTCACCACCATCGGCATGACCGACGAAAGCTGCGGCACCGTATTCGGCTATTGCAGCGGCGAACCCACCTCGGCACATCAGGAATCGTCGGAGGACATTCAGGTGATCCTCGCCGACCGGGCGGAATGCAAGCGGATTCTACGGGAGGAAAACGTGGCCATTATGTGCGCGTACATGCTGATGCACTTCATTGCCGATGAGGGCGACCCTCTGGCATTTTTGCAGAAAGAATAAGGGAGGTTTCCCAAATGGACGTCAACATTCATCCGATGCGCCCCGAGGATACCGACGGGAAGGGTTTCGTACACTGGAAAAGCTGGCAGGAAACCTACACCGGCCGGATGCCGGAAGCATTTATCGCCCGTCAGACGTTGGAAAAATGTCAGGAGAATGCCCGCCGCTGGCCGGAAAACACCCTCGTCGTCCGGCTGAACGGAAAGATTGTGGGTTTCAGCTGCTACGGTACAGACGATTCCGGTGCCGGTGAGGTATTTACCATCTATCTATTGAAAGAAGCCCAGGGTCTGGGGCTTGGTCGGAAGCTCATGGATGCCACGCTGAGCCGCCTTGACCGCCGCTCCCCTGTCACACTCTGGGTGTTGGAAAACAACGACCCGGCCATCGGTTTTTATGAACATTACGGCTTTCGCATGGACGGTGCGCAGAAAAGCGCTCCGTATGGAACGGTATGCCGGATGACCTATCTCCGAGCGTAAAATCAAATCAGGAGGCTTTTTATGTCCCACGTGATTGCCGCCGTATCCACCGGCGCTTCCGTTTCCGCCATCGGCATCATCCGCCTGTCGGGTGACGGCTGCATTGCGGCTGCGGATAAGGTATTTACATTGAATAGCGGAAAGTCCCTGGGGGATTCCCCCGACCGCCGTCTGGTTCTGGGGGCTCTTCACGACAAGCAGCGTCGGGTCATTGACCAGTGCATGGCGGTGGTCTCCCGCGCCCCTCACTCCTACACCGGCGAGGACACCGTGGAATTTCACTGCCACGGCTCCCCTGCCGTGCTGGCGGCGGGGCTGGAGGCTCTGTATCTCGCCGGGGCGCTTCCCGCCAAGCGGGGGGAATTCACCAAACGCGCCTTCCTCAACGGGAAAATGGATCTGACCCAGGCGGAGGCCGTCATCGATCTCATTGAAGCGGATACCGCCGACGCCGCCGCCAACGCCGCTGGGCAGGTGGGCGGCAAGCTGCAAAAGCAGCTCGCGCCCATTTACGACGACCTGACCAATCTGTGCAGCCATTTCCATGCGGTGCTGGACTACCCCGACGAGGATATCGAGGACTTTGGCCTTGAACAATACAGCAAAAGCCTTCGCGGCGATGCCAAAGCGCTGTATGCCCTGCTGCAAACCTACGGTCAGGGTCGCATCCTCCAGCAGGGCGTGGCCGCCGCCATTGTGGGCAAACCCAATGTGGGCAAATCCAGCCTTCTGAACGCGCTGGCCGGGTTTGACCGCTGTATCGTCACCGACGTCCCCGGCACCACCCGGGATACGGTGGAAGAAACGGTGCTGCTGGGTTCCACCCGTCTGCGGCTCATCGACACCGCCGGTATCCGGGAAACCGCCGATACCGTGGAAGCCATAGGCGTCCGGCGCTCCCGGGAAGCGGTGGAGAACGCCGATCTGGTGATCTTCGTCTGCGACGGCTCCCAGCCCCTGGACGAGGAAGACCTGGCCATCATCGATCTATGCATGGAGCGGGAAAACGCGGTGGCGCTCATTAACAAAACAGACCTTGGCAGCGCCGTGGAGCCGGGGGAGCTGCCCTTCCTGAACGTCATTCCCATCTGCGCAAAAACTGGTGCGGGTCTTGACCAGCTTGCGGACGCCGTTGACATCATGTTTGAAAACGAAACGCCCTGCGACGGCTCCATTCTCACCAACGCCCGGCAGTTTGACGCCATCCGCCGGGCCTATGAAGCCATGCTGCGCTCGCTGCAGGGCTTGCAGCTGGGCATCACCCCCGACGCGGTGCTCACCGACGTGGAGCAGGCCATGGAGGCCATGGGCGAGATCACCGGCGCAACCGTCCGGGAGGACATCACCGCGCGAATTTTCGAGCGGTTCTGCGTAGGAAAATAACTGACAAAAGGGATAGTGTCGACATGATTTACCTTGACAATTCCGCCACCACCCGCCCCTGCCCGGAAGCGGTGGAGGCCATGACAAAGGCGCTGACCGAAAACTGGGGCAACCCCAGCGCCCTGTACGATTTCGGCATCCGCGCCGCCCGGGAGCTGCGCACCGCCCGCCACGCCGTCGCCGCCGCCATGGGAGCGGAGCCTGACCGGGTGTTCTTCACCTCCGGCGGCACGGAAGCGGACAACTGGGCCGTATTCGGCACCGCGAAGCGCATGGGCAAGCGGGGAAAGCACATCGTCACCACCGCCATTGAGCATCACGCCATTTTGAACTGCATGAAGGAATTGGAAGCCCGGGGCTTCTCCGTGACCTATTTGCAGCCGGACAGTCTGGGGCGCATCTCCGTGGACGCGCTGAAAGCCGCTCTGCGGAAGGACACCATTCTGGTTTCCGTCATGATGGTCAACAACGAGGCCGGTTCCGTCATGCCCATTCAGCAGATGGCGCGGCTGACCCACCGGCTCTGCCCCGACGCAATTTTCCACACCGACGCGGTGCAGGGCTTTCTGAAGGTTCCCTTCGCCGCCAAAACCCTGGGCGCCGACCTGATCTCCGTTTCCTCCCATAAAATCCACGGCCCCAAGGGCTGCGGCGCGCTGTACGTTTCTCCCCGGCTGAAATCCTTCCCGGCGCTGCTCCAGGGCGGCGGGCAGGAGGGCGGCTACCGCAGCGGCACGGAGGCGACCCCGGCCATTTTCGGCTTTGCCGCCGCCTGCGCCGCCCTGTCCGCCACTTTTAACGCGGACGCCGCCCGGGAAAGGGCGCTGCTTTCGCATGCCATTTCCCGGCTTTCCGAGCTGGACGGGCTGGTCGTCAACGGCGCTCATGACGCACCCCACATTCTGTCCCTGTCCGTCCCCGGCGTCCCCACCCAGAACACCATCAACATTCTGCAGGATCATGGCATCTGCGTTTCCGCCGGTTCCGCCTGCGCCAAGGGACATCGCAGCCATGTGCTGGAAGC
>CAKTKF010000113.1 GCA_934569215.1 uncultured Oscillospiraceae bacterium | reverse complement strand
TTGTCCATTTTTGAGGAACTGATAAGCAGAGATTTGTCCGGCTTTATGAGCGACATTTTGGTATGCGGTGAGATTTAAAAAAGCACTCAAGAAGCCTTGCCACCAGCCGCTTTTCTATCCCTTAAATGCGTGAGTGAAAGCGCTTATTGCATGAGAGGAAGTGCCGCCAAACTGGCGGCACCCTGTGTAATTTTTCTCTTACACTTCCCCTCCCTTTCTTTCCGTCTGTCCCGCTTCATGCTGAGCCTGCCATTCCCGGAACTCCCGCTGACCTTCTTCGCTTTCGTAGTGGGCGAGAATGTCGGGGAGGATGCACCGGGCGATGTGTTCGATTTCGTGCTGCGGAATACCGGAATTGTTGATGAGCTTTTTCCTGCGGCTCAAGCTGGTTGTTCCCTCCGGTTTAATGTTAAATTTTAAGGTGCAGTTGTGGGTGGGCGGACGATTTGTACTGGCAGCATGGCTCCCTTCTGAAAATGGAAAATGCAGGCGCTTGTCAAGCTGCAGCTTGATCGGCGTCTGCATTTTGTTTGGTTGTATTATAGCATATTGAGGGCATATGTCAATAGATAGTGGGCAGCACATCCATCGAAATGCGAGTGCTTTTCGAGTCCTGTTCAGGCGTGAATGTAGAGACGCATACGAAATAAGTAATTGCAGCGATTTGGAAAAATCGCGTAGCCGCAATCTGAAAGATTGCGCTCAACATGGGGCTTGGGGCGGAGCCTCAACAAGCAGAAACCCATTCGTTCCGCAGAAGCGAAATGGATGGGTTTTTCGCATTTGTAATACAAATGCATTGCTTGCTACTATTGTACCAAACTAATTTATTCGATATGGATGCAGGAAAAATGCACAATTTCATCATTTGTCGCTTCGCGGTGTCCCTTTGCCAGAGCCTCTCCATCACCCTGTTGCATTCACTAAGCCTTTGTAAGCCGTGTGCCCTGTGGATGCCTGAATTATTTTGTTTTATACACATAAAAGTTTTTGTAATATGCTAAAACGAGGCTGACATTATATGCGAAACAAGATATACTCATAGCATAAGGATAGGAGGCGATGTGTATGAATATCATCGGTACACGTCTGCGGGAATTACGGCAGAGTGCAAAACTGTCTCAGGTGAAAATTGCGGAAGTTGTTGGTTCCCGGCAGTCGGCTATCGCTCGGTTTGAAAGTGGGGAAGCTCATGTCCCGGCAGAGGTGATGATTCGCTATGCGGATTATTTCGATGTATCGCTGGATTACATTTTCGGCCGTACGGACAGGCCTCAAGGGCAGCTGTATGAAGGGAAAATGAAAATTGAGAAGGTATATCCTGACATGGATAAATTCATCGAGATGTGCTTTGACCCTGGTTCCCCCATCAATGAACGACTGAAAGAAACGCTCCGGGAAATGCTGAAGGAGGAAGAAAAATGAAGGCTGTGATTTATGCCCGCTATTCTTCTGACAACCAGCGTGAGGAATCCATCGAAGGACAGATTCGAGAATGCACCGCTTTTGCAGAGAAGAATGGTATCACAATCCTGCGCCACTACATTGACCGGGCTTGTTCTGCCAAAACAGACAACCGACCAGCTTTTCAAGAGATGGTTAAAGACAGCGGCAAGAAGTTATTTGATATGGTCATCGTCTGGAAGCTGGACAGATTTGCACGGAACCGTTATGACAGCGCCCGGTATAAGGCACAGTTGAAGCGGAACGGTGTGAAAGTGGTGTCCGCAACGGAAGTGATCTCCGAAGGCGCTGAGGGGATCATTCTGGAATCTGTTCTGGAAGGTTATGCCGAATACTACTCCGCGGACCTGTCGGAAAAGGTTATCCGGGGCAGAACAGAGAATGCGCTGAAGTGCAAGTTCAATGGTGGCACACTTCCCATCGGTTATGTGGTTGATGAGGAACAGCATTTTCAGATTGACCCGCTGACCGCACCATTTGTTCTTGATGTTTTCAAGAAATACGACAAGGGTGCCACCATGAAGGAGCTGCGGGACTGGCTGAATGAAAACGGCATCCGCAACAAGCTGGGAAAGCCTCTGACATACAACAGCATCCAGCATATGCTGAAGAATCGGCGCTACATCGGAGAGTATCAGTATCGGGACGTTCTGATTCCAGATGGTATTCCGGCTATTGTCCCCAAGGAACTCTTTGACCGGGTGCAGGAGAAAATCGAGAAGAACAAAAAAGCCCCGGCACGCCACAAAGCCGAGGACGATTATCTGCTGACCACAAAACTTTTCTGCGGTTACTGTGGAGCCTATCTCTGCGGTGAGAGCGGCAAGAGCCGGAATGGAACTATCCACCACTACTACAAGTGCGTGTCCGTGAAAAAGAAGCGGACGGACTGCAAGAAAAAGCCCGTGAGAAAGCAATGGCTGGAGGATTTGGTTGTCAACGAAGTAATGAAAGTGGTCATGGACGACAAAGCCATTGAAGCCATCGTGTCCATGGTGATGGATTTGCAAGACAAAGAGAACACCAGCCTCCCGCTATACGAGCAGCAGCTCCAGGAAGCCCAGCGTGGCATTGACAATCTTCTAAATGCCATCCAGCAAGGGATTCTCACCAAATCTACTAAGGCCCGTTTAGAGGAACTGGAAGCGATGAAGGAAGATTTGGAAATTAAGATCGCCAACGAGAAAATCGCCAAGCCCAGACTCAGCCCGGAGTTCGTCACCTTCTGGCTTCACAAATTCCGCAAGCTGGATGTCCGCCAGCAGTCCCACCGCAAAATGCTGATTGATGCCTTTGTAAATGCCATCTATCTGTACGATGATAAAATGGTCATCACCTTCAACTACAAAGACGGCACCAGAACCATCGCACTGGACGACGTAAAGAAAGCCGTAAAAGAAAATACCGGTTCGGATTTGGATTGCCTTGCTGCACCAAAATAAGAGGGAGCCGTCAGGCTCCCTCTTATTTTGGTATGTGCATCGGACTCGAACCCATCTAAATGCAATGATCCGGTGGATCATTGCCAAACGCCGGCTGGACGGCGGTTGCTCTATAATATACTCGAGTCCTGTTGCCCGCCGAACAGGGATACCCCACCGGGGTATCCCTGTTCTTATGTCTTGCTGCTTGCGCTGAGTGTAGGAATATCCTCTCGGGGCATTCCCTTCACGTTCAGATTATTAAAAATCCAATATTTTCCAGCTCCACATACCTCAACGAAGTACGGTGCCGTCGGCCAGGGTGATGGTGTAGCCGTTGAAATTGATAGTACCGTTGTTGGTGAGACTGGTGAGGGTGCAGTCGCCGGTGAGCGTCCAGGTGCAGCCGCTTTCGATGGTGACAACCGCATTGTCGCTGACGGCGGTGCCGCCCTGGGCATTGTCCGTAATGTTGACGGTGCCGGTGAAGCTGCTGCCGTTTTTCAGGGTCATGGTCAGAGTGGAGATGGTATCCACGATG
This sequence comes from uncultured Oscillospiraceae bacterium, assembly GCA_934569215.1. Lineage (GTDB taxonomy): Bacteria > Bacillota > Clostridia > Oscillospirales > Oscillospiraceae > Faecousia. The sequence goes on along the minus strand of CAKTKF010000113.1, from coordinate 1,767 downwards.
ATGTCACCCGTAAGGGTCTGGGCGTCGGCGGTGAATTCTACCTGTGCGCCGTTGCTGCCGGCACTGCCCCAGCCGCGGCTGGCACTGTTGCCCGTTACCCGCAGAAGATACGCGTCCGTGTCCTCGTTATAGAGCGTAACGCCGGAGAGAGTCAGGATGCAGTGGGTGTTGGTGACGTAGAACATGTCGCCGTTTTTCGCCGTAAGCTCGCCGCCGGTCATGGTGAAGGTAGAGGTGCCAACGTCGGCGTCGCCGCTCATGGACTGGTAGATCATCACGTTGTGGACGTTTTCGTCGGAGCTGGCGCCCTGGGTGTCGCTCATATTGCCGGTGACGGTGCAGTCTTCCAGGGAAATGGAGTTCTTGCCCTCAATGACCAGGGCTTCGGAATTGTTGGCGGTGAGAATGGCATTTTTTACGGTGATGTCGGCGGTGGAATAGACGGCGGGAGAGTTATAGCCGCCCGATACATAGCTGCCGCCGTTTACGTTCACGGTGCCGCCGCCCCGGTCGGAACGGATGGCGGCGGAGGAGTTGCCGGAGGTTTCTACCGTCAGGTTCTCCGCGTTGGTTGTGCCGCCGCCGGTGGTCTGGATGCCGCCGGAATTGTCCGCCGTGGTGGTGATGGTGGAATCGGAGATGTTTACGGTGGTGCCGCTGCCGTAGCTGAAGACGCCGTTGCCGTTCTGGGCAGAGGAGGTGACGGTGGCGTTTTGGATGGTCACAGTCGCTCCGTTGGTGGCGAGAACCGCGGCGTTGACGCCGTAGAAGTCGCCGTTTTCGGTGTTGGAGGTGGCGCCGGCGCTTTTGTCCACAGTAACGCCGTCCAGGGTGACGGTCGCGCCGTCAATGCGCAGGGCGTTTTCATCGTCGCCGGTGGAAGTATAGGCGGTGCCGGAATAGGTCCCGTCCTCGGAAATGGTGTTGGCGCTGTCGCCCTGGGTGACCTCACTGCTGCCGCCGAAGCCGCCGGGGCCTCCCTGACCGCCGTCGGGAGCACCCTGATCGCTGCCGGGAGCACCCTGGCCGCCGACGGTTACGATTTCGGCTGTGGTGACGGCGGTGCCGCTGCCTACGGCGGCGGTGACAATGTCGCCCACCGTCAGGTCAGAGAGTGTCACGGTTTCGCCGTTTTTCGTGATCGTTGCCGAGGAGAAGTCCAGAGTCGCGGTGTCCTCGCCTGCTGTGAAGCTGCTGCCGGGGTTGCCGGGGAAGCCGTCGCCGGAGGGCATATCCGGCGGGGTGCTGCCGGAATCCTCACCGTCAGGCTTTGCGGGCGGCTGACCGTTGGCATTGCCGGGGGCGGAATTGCTGCCGCCGTTGGGAGCGTCCGGGGGCGTCTGAGCGTTATCGCCGCTGGGGGCATCGGGGGGCGTCTGAGCGTCATCGCCGCTGGGGGCATCGGGGGGCGTCTGAGCGTCATCGCCGCTGGGGGCATCGGAAGGTGCCTGACCGCCAGGTGCGCCGTCGGGCATTTCGGGCGGGGTATTGGTATCCTCCGTCAGCTCGCCCAGTTGGAGCGTGACGGCGTTGCCGTCTATGGCCGTGACCTGACCCGTGAGGGTCTGGCCGGAATCCGTTTCTGCGGCCTTGCTGTCGCAGGCGACCGAGGTAAGGCTCAGCGCCGCCGCGCATAACAGGGCGATCCATTTCTTTGCATTCATATCAATGACCTCCTTATACGAGTTTTTATAAAACGCTTAAAAGCGTTTTATTAGGCCGCAGGATTGCGGCCAGCGGCCACTGCCGCTAAAAAACGAAGTCAAT
>CAKTKF010000112.1 GCA_934569215.1 uncultured Oscillospiraceae bacterium | reverse complement strand
TCTGCAACCAGATCCTCGTCACCCGCAACTGCACTCCCCCCGGGCGGATCAAATTCATTCTGATAGGGGAAGACCTGGGGCTGTGAGGAGGAAAAATATGATTGAGAAAATCCGCGCTTTGATCGAGAAGCACTGGGATATGGTCAGCTATCTCTTTTTCGGCGTGCTGACGACGGTGGTCAATTATCTGGTTTATCTGCCGCTTTACAACCTGCTGGGCATCAGCGCAGCCGTCAGCAATATGATCGCCTGGGCGGCGGCGGTGGCCTTTGCCTATGTGACGAACAAGCCCTTCGTGTTCAAAAGCCACGACTGGTCGATGAAGACCGTTTTACCAGAGCTGGGCAAATTCGTCGGCTGCCGGGCAGCTTCGGGCGCTATGGAAACGGCGCTGGTCTTCCTGACCGTGGACGTCTGCGGCTGGGACGGAAATATCTGGAAGCTGATCATCAGCGTTGTGGTAGTGATTCTGAATTACGTTTCCAGCAAGCTGCTGGTCTTCCGCAAGTGACTATCTTCCCCATTGCCGAAAGGCAGTGGGGAATTTTTTAGCCAAAATGCTTCTTGAGATACAGCATGGCCTCCCGGTAGCCCTCCAGACCGTGGCCTTTAATGGTCTTCACGCAGGCCATCCCCGCGTAGGAGATTTGCCGGAAGGGTTCTCTTGCGTCCACGTCGGAGATGTGAACCTCCACGGCGGGGATGGAAACGGCTTTCAGGGCGTCCAGAATGGCCACGGAGGTATGGGTGTAGGCGGCGGGGTTGATGACGATGCCGTCCACCTTACCGTATGCCCACTGGATTTTATCCACAATGTCCCCCTCGTGGTTGGACTGGTACTGTTCCACCTCCAGACCCTCGGCGCCGGCGGTTTCGTCCAGCAGCCGCAGAAGATCGGCAAAGGTGTTTTTGCCGTAGATGCCCGGCTCCCGAATGCCCAGCATGTTCAGGTTTGGGCCGTTGATAACCAGAATTTTCATATGGGTTCCTCCATGATCGACAAAATGGCGGCGACGGTTTCCTCGGCGGTGCCGTCATTGCTGACGGCGTGGTCGGCAAAGGCGGCGTACATGGGGGCGCGCTTTGCGAACATGGCGTCCAGGGGATTGGCCTGGGACAGGGGGCGGCCGTCGGTGGGCAGTTTGGAAATGTCCCGTTTCAGCCAGAAAATTACGCCGTTCTGGTGGAGCAGTGGGTAGTTTCGCGGCTGCGTCACGCAGCCGCCGCCGGTGGCGACGACCAGCGCGGACTGCTTGCCCAGCCGGGACAGCGCTTTCGTTTCCCATTCCCGGAAAACGGTCTCGCCGTCCTCCGCGAAAATTTGGGGGATGGGCTTGCCCGCAAGACGGACAATTTCTTCGTCGGCATCCATCAGCTTCCGACCCAGCCTGTCCGCCAGCAGAGTACCGACGGTGCTTTTTCCGCACCCCGGCATTCCGACGAGGATGATGTTCGCCATTTGGGCGGCGAGCTTTCCGTGGATTTGGGTAATGACAGCGTCGTCAATGGACGTGCCGGTAAAATATTCGGCGGATTCCTTGGCTTGGGCAACCAGCATCCAAAGGCCGTCGGCGCAGGGAATATGAAGCGCTTCGGCGTCCAGCAGCAGCTGGGTGCGGGCGGGGTTGTAGATCACGTCCAGTACCCCTTCCAGTTTGGGAAACAGCTTCAAATCCACAGGGGAAACGCCGGTATTGGGATACATGCCGACGGGGGTCGCATTGACGATGGCGGCGGCGTCTTCGTGATGCTGTAGGTTCCCGTAATTGTTTTCCCCGGAACGGGAAATGACCACAGTCTCAGCGCCCAGTTCAGCCAAAACAGCCGTGACGGTATTGGAAGCACCGCCGCTGCCCAGCACCAGAACCTTCTTCCCGGCGACAGAAAGGCCGCTTCGCTTCAAAAGGGAAGCAAATCCAAAATAGTCCGTGTTGTGGCCGAAAAGGGTGCCGTCCTCTCTGCGGACGACGGTGTTCACCGCCCCCAGCTTTTTTGCAGCCGGGGACAATTCGTCCAGATAGGGGATGACCGCTTTTTTGTAGGGAATGGTGACGTTAAGCCCGGTAAAATCCCCGTTTTTCAGGAAATCTTCGATTTCCTCCGGCTCTTTTTCAAAGAGGGTATAGGAATAGTCCCCGAGACAGGCGTGAATCTGGGGGGAGTAGCTGTGCCCCAGCTTCCGGCCCAGCAGTCCGCATTTCATCAGACCACCTCCGTGTAGCTGCCTAAGTATTTGAATTCCTCGCACATCTCGTCCAGCTCGCACATCAGCTGAACGAATTCCTCGGAATAAATGGAGGTTTCCAGATCGAAATAGAACATGAACTCAAATTCCCGGTCGGGAATGGGGCGGGATTCCAGCTTCGTGACATTGATGCCCAGGGTGTAGAGCCGCGCCAGCACCTTGTAAAGGGCGCCGGGCTTGTGGTTCAGAACCATCATGATGGAGGTCTTGTCGGAGCCGGGGTAGATTTCCAGGTTCCGGCTGATGCAGATGAAGCGGGTGCGGTTGTTGCCCTTGTCCTGCACGGAGGAGCGCAGACAATCAAGCCCGTATAACTCGGCGCAGGCGCGGCTGGACAGGGCGGCGACGTCTTTCCTGCCGGACTGGGCGACCATCTGGGCGGCCACGGCGGTATTGTCCACAGGAACGACGTTGACCCCCGGGAGGCTGTGGAGGAAGTTGCCGCACTGGTTGATGGCCTGCTCATGGGAGTAGACTTCCTTGATGTCGGCGAGGTTGGTGCCGGGATTGACCAGAAGATTGTGGTCGATTTTCAGCCGGAAGGTGCGGACGATGGAGAAATTATGCTCGATCATCAGGTCGTACACCTTATTCACGGAACCGGCGGTGGAGTTTTCGATGGGCAGAATGCCGTATTGGCACAGTCCCTGATCGATGGCGCTGAACACGGCCTCGAAGGACTTGAAGTACATAATAAAGGGGTTTTTGAAGATTTTTTCGCAGGCAATCTGGGAGTAAGCGCCCTCCACGCCCTGGCAGGCGACCATGGGCGCCTGGGGGAAGAGTTTCGGCGTATGCTCAATGGCCTGGGTGATGCTTTTGTAAAGGGGGCTGAATTCCCTGTTGCGCTTGGACTGGTAACTGCGGCTCAGCTCGAACAGCATGGAGTAAAGAACCCGGGTGTAATTGGCCATTTCGGGGCCGGCCTTTTCTGCCACGTCCTGAAGCTTCGCCCGCTCCCGGGCGGGCTGGAAAATGGGCAGGTTGTTGGCCTTTTTGTAGTCCGCGACCTGGGCGGCGACGTGCATCCGCTGGCAGAACAGGCGAACCAGCTCATCGTCAATTTTGTCGATTTCACTGCGAATGTCATTCAAGTCCATTTACGGTTTCCTCCTGTCTGTCCGGGTGTTGCCCAGAATCATGTCGAAAATGGCAATGGCTGCCGCGGCCTCGATCACCGGGACGGCTCTGGGAACGATGCACGGGTCGTGGCGGCCTTTGACGACCAGCTCCTGCATTTCTCCGCTGCTTAAGCTGACGCTCTGCTGGGGGCGGGAAATGGAGGGCGTGGGCTTGAGGGCTGCCCGGAAAATCAGGGGCATTCCGGTGGTGATGCCGCCGAGAATGCCGCCGGCGTTGTTGGTGGCGGTGCGGATTTGACCGTCAGTCATAACGTAATCGTCGTTATTCTGACTGCCACGCAGTTTTGCGGCGGCAAAGCCCACGCCGAATTCCACACCCTTCACGGCGGGAACGCCGTAGACGATCTGGGCAATCCGGCTCTCTACACCGCCGAACATGGGCTCTCCCACCCCGGCGGGAAGACCTGTGACGGCGCATTCCACAATGCCGCCCACGCTGTCGCCGTCGCTCTTGGCGGCGGAGATGACGGCGCGTATCCGCGCCCCCGCGTCCTGATTTACCACCGGAAACTCCGGCTGGATGGAATCCATATCCGGGGCGAGGGGGTCAAAGGGCGTGTCGGAAATGCCCGCAATGGCAGAAATGTGGGCGAAAATCCGAATCCCCATGCCTTCCAGCCATTGCCTGCACAGCCCGCCCGCGATGCACAGCGGCGCGGTCAGACGGCCGGAAAAGTGTCCGCCCCCGGCGGCGTCCTGAAATCCGCCGTATTTGATCTGGGCGGTGAGGTCTGCGTGGCCGGGACGGGGGCAGTCTCTCAGATTGGCGTAGTCCCCGGAGCGGGTGTTTTTGTTGTAGATCGCGGCTGCAATGGGCGCGCCGCAGGTGTAGCCGTCCAAAATCCCGGAAAGAAACTCCGGCCGGTCGGCTTCCTTTCGGGGTGTTGACCAATCGTTCTGGCCGGGGGCGCGGCGGTTCAGGAAGGCTTGCAGAGCGTCCGTGTCCACGGGCAGACCTGCCGGAATGCCGTCCAGCGTCATGCCGATGGCCGCGCCGTGGGATTGGCCGAAAATGGACAATTTCAAATTCTCACCGTAGGTACTGCTCATAGTTACCTCCTAAACGGGCGTATTCTTCAAAGAACTTTGGATAGGACTTTTCTACACACTCGGCACCCAGAATGGTCACAGGCGCTTTGCAGGCCGTGGCCGCGATGGCGGCGGACATGGCAATGCGGTGGTCGTTTACGGCATCCACCGTCCCGCCGGCCAGTCCCGTGCCGTACACCGTCAGGGTGTCCTCGGAAGCCTGGGCTTTCCCGCCCAGCGCTTCCACCATGGCAATAACGGACGCGACCCGGTCGGATTCCTTCAGCCGCAGCCGCCCAATGTCCGTGAACACGGCACCGGTTTTACACGCTGCCGTGACGGCAAGAATGGGGACTAAATCGGGGATATCGGCGGCGGAAATGGCGGGATGGCCTTCCAGCGCGGGAAGCAGATCAAAGACCGCCCGGTCACCCTGGGGGGAATCCGGGGAGAGGTTCGTCACCTCTATGCTACTGCCTAACGCTTTTGCTGCCAGGAAAAATGCGGCGTTGCTCCAATCGCCCTCCACCGTCAGCTCGCCGGGGGAGTGGAAGGGGGTGCCGCCGGTGACGACGAAATCCGTCGTTCCTTTTCCAAATATTTTCATCGCCCGTTGGGTCATGGTGATGTAGGGGCGGGATTCCACTTTCCCGGTCAGGCGAATCCGGCTTTCCCCGGGGATCAGAGCGGCGGAAAGCAGAAGCCCTGTAATAAACTGGCTGGAAACGCCGCCGTCAATGACATATTCTCCCGCCCGCAGTCGCCCGGTGCAGCGGACGG
>CAKTKF010000111.1 GCA_934569215.1 uncultured Oscillospiraceae bacterium | reverse complement strand
ATCACGTTGTCCCGGTTGGGGCGGCCGAGGTCGGCGCGGAAGGGCAGGGACAGGGTCTTGGGGTGCTGGCGCAGGAAGAAGGTGTCGGCCTTGGAGCCGGCCAGCCGGGTGCAGTGGATGCGGGACTGCTGACCCGCGCCCACGCCAACGGCCTGCCCGTCATAGGCAAAGCACACGGAGTTGGACTGGGTGTATTTCAGGGTAATCAGCGCCACGATCAGGTCGATCTTGGCGGATTCGGGCAGGTCTTTATTCTTGGTGACGATGTTCTGAAGCAGGTGCCCGTCGATTTTGAAGTTGTTCCGCCCCTGCTGGAAGGTGATGCCGAAGACCTGCTTCGTCTCCTGCTCGGCAGGAACGTAGTCGGGGTCAATGGCCACCACGTTGTAGCCGCCCTTGCGCTTGGTTTTCAGAATGGCAAGAGCTTCCTCCGAATAGCCGGGGGCGATCACGCCGTCGGAGACCTCCCGGGCGATGAGCTTCGCGGTGGTGGCGTCGCACACGTCGGACAGGGCGACCCAGTCGCCGAAGGAGCACATCCGGTCGGTGCCTCTTGCCCGGGCGTAGGCGCAGGCGAGAGGGCTGTCGTCCAGTTCGGGGACGTCATCCACGAAGCACGCCTTTTTCAGGTTTTCCGGCAGCACCTTTCCCACGGCGGCGGAGGTGGGGGAGACGTGCTTGAAGGACGTGACGGCGACCATGCCCGTGGCCTCCTTCAGCTCCTTCACCAGCTGCCAGGAGTTCAGGGCATCCAGGAAATTGATGTAGCCGGGGCGGCCGTTCAGAATGGTGATGGGCAGCTCGGAGCCGTCGGCCATGTAGATTTTCGCGGGCTTCTGGTTGGGGTTGCAGCCGTATTTCAGTTCAAATTCTTTCATGTTCATTCCCTCCACGCGGTGTTACTTTATATGCTTGTTGAGGATCCTCTGCTGATACTTCCGGGTTTCCAAGTTGGTGTAGCGCACAAACAGGGAGATTTTGTTGTCGGGGTTCAGGTTCTCCCACAGCTCCCGGGTAAAATCATCGATGTCCCCGGGGATGCTGACCCGCTCCGGCTCCCCCTGGAAGGTGGGAATCACGGGATTGCCGTCGCAGACGTAGGTGTGCAGGAAATGACCCAGACCGGGGGCGGCGGGGTACTCGTAGAAGAACCGGGCGCATGCCGTGCCCTCCGGGTCGGCGGCTTTCAGGATGGACAGCTTATAGCTGCCGTCTCCTGCCTGCAGGCCGGAAATGCGGGGCGTCCAGTTGGGGCCGTCGTCCTCAAACTGACGGGTGCGCAGGGCGGCTTCCCAGCTCTCGCCCTTGGACAGGTATTCCCAAACGGTGTCCGTCTGGTCGCCGTTGGTGACGATAAGACCCTGACCGGCCTCCCGCACGGGATGGTAGATGATCAGATGGGGGTCTTTCATGAGACTGGAGTCGAAGGCTTCCGTGCGGATGCCGTCCGGCTCCTGGACGAAGACCCGGTTCCGGGAATTGACGCTGCGTCCCATGATGAAATAGGCGGCCACGGCGGTCTTGCCGTCGGGGGTGACCCCCAGCACAATGCCCCGGCCGGGGTAGGTGTTGCCGCTGAGGCGCTCGGCCATGGACTTTATTTCGTAAACATTCATAGCGTTTTCACTCCTGTTCGATGATAACGGTGCGGCCTTCCACGTGGAGCCTGCCCTCGCAGAACAGGCGCACGGCTTCCGGCAGCAGCTTCCATTCGGCTTGCTCCATAATGCGTTTTTGAAGGGTTTCGGGGGTATCTCCGGGGAGAACGGGGACGGCCTTCTGGGCGATGATTGGACCGCCGTCGCATTCCGCGCTGACAAAATGCACGGTCGCGCCGGAGAGCTTGACGCCGTAGGCCAGCGCCGCTTCATGGACGCGAAGCCCATAGAAGCCCTGTCCGCAGAAGGAGGGGATCAGGGCGGGGTGGACGTTCATAATGGCGTTGGGGTAGGCCTGCACCAGCTCCTCGGTGAAGATGACCATGCAGCCCGCCAGAACCACTAAATCAATGTCCAACGCCTTCAATTTCTCCACCAGCGCCAGCGTCATGGCGCGGCTGGAGTCGAAGCTTTTCCGGGGCAGCACGTAGCCGGGGATTCCCGCCTTTCGCGCCCGCTCCAGAGCGTAAGCCCCCTCCTTGGAGGAAATCACGGCGGTGATCTCTCCGCCGCCCAGCTCGCCCCGCTGCCGGGCATCGATCAGCGCCTGCAAATTGGTGCCGCCGCCGGAGACCAGAACCGCAATTTTGGCAGTCATTCCAGAATCACCTTTTCCCCGTCGTTTTTGATGATGGTGCCGATAACGTAGGCGTCCTCGCCGTTGGCGGTGAGGATGTCCAGGGCGGTCTGCACCTGAGCGGCGGGAACGACGATGCTCATGCCCACGCCCATGTTGTAGGTGTTGAACATGTCTCGTTCGGGGATATTGCCGGTTTTCGCGATCAGGTCAAAGATGGGCAGCACCTTAACGGCGCCCTTGTCGATTTTCGCGCACAGGCCGTCGGGGATGGAGCGGGGAATATTCTCGTAGAAGCCGCCGCCGGTGATGTGGCTGATGCCCTTGACATCCACGGTTTCCAGCAGCGCCAGAACGGACTTGACGTAAATTTTCGTGGGGGTCAGCAGGGTTTCGGCGATGGTCTTGCCCCCCAGTGCTTCGCAGGGCTGATAAATCTCTGCGGGGTTCTCGTCAATGCGGAAAACCTTGCGGATCAGGCTGAAGCCGTTGGAGTGGATGCCGGAGGAGGCCAGGGCGATGACCGCGTCCCCTTCCGCCATTCTGGTCTTGTCCAGAATCTTCTTCTTATCCACAATGCCCACGGCAAAGCCTGCCAGGTCGTAATCCTCCACGGGCATCAGACCGGGATGCTCGGCGGTCTCGCCGCCGATGAGCGCCGCGCCGGACTGGACGCAGCCCTCCGCCACGCCGCCCACGATTTCGGCGATTTTTTCCGGCACGTTTTTGCCGCAGGCGATGTAATCCAGGAAAAACAGGGGCTTCGCGCCCACGCAGATGATGTCGTTGACGCACATGGCCACGGCGTCGATGCCGATGGTGTCGTGCTTGTCCATGAGGATGGCCAGCTTGACCTTGGTGCCGCAGCCGTCGGTGCCGGAGACCAGCACCGGCTCCTCCATCCCGGCGACGTTCAGGCCGAAGCAGCCGCCGAAGCCGCCCACGTCGTCCAGGCAGCCTAAGTTGCGGGTGCGGGCAATGTGGGTTTTCATCAGCTCCACGGCCCTGTATCCGGCGGTGATGTCCACACCGGCGGCGGCGTAGCTGGCAGACTGGGAATTGTTGTGTTCCATAATGACGCTCCTTTTTCAGAAGTAAAATCGTTTATTCTTTGCCGTTCCAGCAGTAGGTGCAGACCTTGTCCTTATCCAGCCCGATGGCCTCCAGCAGGCCGTCCAGGGACTGGTAGCCCAGGGAGTCGAAACCCATTTCCTCGCAGATAGCCTTGAGCATACATTTGCCCCGCTGGGTGGTGCCGTCGGCGTACTCGTCCAGGTGCTTCTGTCCCTCGTCGCCCTCCAGATTCTGAACCGTCCGACGGGCGATCAGCTCCATTTCGGAGTTGGAGCGGGAGAAATTCAGATATTTGCAGCCGTACATGATGGGCGGACAGGCGGAGCGCATATGCACTTCCTTCGCGCCGCTTTCGTACAGGAAGTCCACCGTCTCCCGCAGCTGGGTGCCGCGAACGATGGAGTCGTCCACAAACAGCAGCTTTTTGCCCTGAATCAGCTCGGGTACGGGGATCTGCTTCATCTTCGCCACCAGATTGCGCATCTCCTGATTGGCGGGGGTGAAGGAGCGGGGCCAGGTGGGGGTGTACTTGACGAAGGGACGGGCGAAGGGCTTATGGGACTGGTTTGCGTAGCCGATGGCGTGGGGCAGACCGGAGTCCGGCACGCCCGCCACGAAGTCCACGTCCGGCATGGTGCCGGCTTCCATTTCCTTGCGGGCCATGATCTCGCCGTTGCGGTAGCGCATGACCTCCACGTTTTTGCCCTCGTAGTTGGAGTTGGGATAGCCGTAGTACGTCCACAGGAAGGCGCAGATCTTCATTTTTGTGCCGGGGGCGGCGAGCCTCTCAAGGCCGTCCGCCGTCATTTTCACGATCTCCCCGGGGCCAAGCTCGTAATGATCCTGATAGCCCAGCTTGTGATAGGCGAAGGACTCGAAGGACACGCACAGGCCGTCGTCATTCTTTCCCACCAGCACGGGCAGCCGTCCCAAGCGATCCCGGGCGGCGATGATGGCGTCGGGGGTCAGCAGCAGGATGGTGCAGGAGCCGTCGATGACCTCCTGGGCGTGGCGGATGCCCTCAATCAGGCTGCCGCGCTGGTTGATGAGAGCGGCGGTCAGCTCGGTGGTGTTGATCTTGCCGGAGGACATGGCCATGAACTGATGTCCCGGGCCGGAGAAGGTTTTCTCTACCAGCTGTTCTGCGTTGTTGATGATGCCCACGGTGGAGATGGCGAACATCCCCAGGTGGGAGCGCACCAGCAGAGGCTGGGGGTCGGTGTCGGAAATGCAGCCGATGCCCGCGTTTCCGCTGAATTTGGCCATGTCGTCGTCAAATTTCGTGCGGAAGGGGGTATTTTCAATGCTGTGGATCTGCCGCTGGAAGCCCTTTTCCCCGTCGAAGAAGGCAAGCCCTGCCCGGCGGGTGCCCAGGTGGGAGTGGTAGTCCGTACCGAAGAAAACGTCGTAAATGCAATTCTTATGGGAAATTGCCCCGAAGAAACCGCCCATGTGTTTGTATCCTCCCTCAGCCCTTCAGCTCCGCCTGAAGGGCGGCGTCCTTCTCAAGCACCTTCGCCGCGTCGGCGGCGCGCCTGGCGTCCAGCTTGGCGGCAAGCTCTCCGTCCTCCACCGCCAGAATCTGGGCGGACAACAAAGCGGCATTCACGCCCCCGTTTACGGCAACGGTGGCCACCGGAATACCGGAGGGCATCATGACCGTGGAAAGAAGAGCGTCAATGCCGTCGAGACAGGGACCTTTGCAGGGAATGCCGATGACCGGCAGGGTGGTATTTGCCGCGATGGCGCCGGCCAGGTGCGCAGCCATACCGGCGGCGGCGATGAGCACGCCGAAGCCGTTACGCCGTGCGGATACGGCAAAATCCCGAGCCTCCTCGGGGGTGCGGTGGGCGGAGTAGATGTGACACTCGTAGGGAATGCCCAGAGA
>CAKTKF010000110.1 GCA_934569215.1 uncultured Oscillospiraceae bacterium | reverse complement strand
TACCGCCGCCCAGGCGGTCTGCCGTGAAACGGCAGAATAAAATGATGAAATCATTTTATTAAGAAATAGTATTATTCCGTTACGCTGTCGTGAAGCAGGTCTGCCAGGGTGATTCCCTCGAAGAACCCGTCGATCATTCTGTCCAGCTTGTCCCACATGGGCTTGGCCTGACAGCACTCCGTCCGGGAGCAGGCCGACGCACCCATGGAGGTGCAGGACACCGCGCTTAAGCTCCCCTCCGTCAGCTTGAGGATGCTGCCGATGGTGTACTGCTCCGGGGGACGGTTCAGGCGGTAGCCGCCGCCCTTTCCGTGGACGGCGTCCACGAACCCGGCCTTGGACAGGGTCGTCATAATGGATTCCAGATATTTCTGGGAAATGCCCTCGGACTCCGCGATCTCCTTCAGGGGAATGTACTCGTTCCCGCCCCGCTGGGCAAAGCAGACCATCACCCGCAGAGCATAACGCCCCTTCGTGGATACGATCATACGCTCTCGCAGTGGGCGCAGTGTTCGCAGGCGGGGAAATCCTTCTCGTCGTAGGGAATGCCGTTGCGGTCGAAATAGTCCTGAAGCGCCTTCTTGATGGCTTCCTCTGCCAGGACGGAGCAGTGGAGCTTGTGGGCGGGCAGACCGTCCAGCGCCTCCGCCACGGCCTTGTTGGTCAGCGTCATGGCCTCGTGAATGGACTTGCCCTTGATCATTTCGGTGGCCATGGAGGAGGAGGCGATGGCGCTGCCGCAGCCAAAGGTCTCGAACTTCACGTCCTTGATGATGTCGTCCTCGATTTTCAGGTAAATCTTCATGATATCGCCGCACTTGGCGTTGCCGACTTCGCCGACGCCGTTGGCGTCCTCGATCACACCCACGTTTCTGGGGTGCTGAAAATGATCCATAACTTTTTCACTGTACAGTGCCATAATTCCATTCTCCTTATCCATTTTTCGCGGGAACAATTACAGGATATACTGCCGTTTGCCGGTCTGCAAATCCCGCCACACGGGGCTCATGTTCCGCAGATACTGAACGACCTCGGGAACGACCTTCAGAATGTGGTCGATCTCCTCGTCGGTGTTATACTCGCTGAGCGACAGACGCAGGGAACCGTGGGCAACGTCGTGTACCCGGCCGATGGCCAGCAGCACATGGCTGGGGTCCAGACTGCCGGAGGTGCAGGCGGAGCCGGAGGAAGCGCACACGCCCTTCATATCCAGAAGCAGCAGCAGGCTTTCGCCCTCGATGCCCTCAAAGCAGAAGCTGACGTTGCCGGGCAGACGGTTCACCGGGTCGCCGTTCAGAGCGCTGTGGGGAATCCTGCTCAGTCCCTCGATCAGCCGGTCCCGCATGGCGGCGACTCTGGGCATGTTCTCGTCCATGTGGTCGCAGGCTTCCTTCAACGCTGCCGCCATGCCGCAGATGCCAGGAATGTTCTCCGTACCGGCGCGCTTGCCGCGCTCCTGCGCGCCGCCTTCGATGATGCTCACCAGGGGGAAGCCCCGGCGGACATACAGCGCGCCCACGCCCTTGGGGCCGTGGAACTTGTGGCCGGACAGGCTGAGCATGTCGATGTTCTGTTCCTTGACGTTGATGTGCAGGTGGCCGACGGCCTGAACGGCGTCGGTGTGGAAGGGTACGCCCGCTTCCTTACAGACGGCGCCGATCTCCCGGATGGGCAGGACGGAGCCGATCTCGTTGTTGGCGTACATGGTGGTGACCAAGCAGGTGTCCGGGCGGATGGCGTCCTTCACCTGCTGAGCGGTGACGTTGTGACCCTTCCGGACGTCCAGATAGGTGACTTCAAAGCCCTCTTTTTCCAGCTTTGCCAGGGTGTGCAGAACGGCGTGATGCTCAAAGGCGGTGGTGATGATGTGCTTCTTGCCCTTCTTCTCGCCGTAACGGGCGGCAGAGATGATGGCCTGGTTGTCTGCCTCGCTGCCGCCGGAGGTGAAGATGATCTCCCGGGGCTCACAGCCCAGGCACTGGGCGACCGTCTCACGGGCGGCGTCCAGGGCTTCCTTCGCCCTCTGACCCACGGAGTGCAGGCTGGAGGGGTTGCCGTAGATATTGTCGAGATAGGGCAGCATGGCGTCGATAGCCGTCCGGCTCATGGCCGTTGTTGCCGCGTTATCAGCATAAACTTGCATATTGTTAATTCCTCCTGAGGTATTTACCTAGTAAGTCTATGGGTAATATAGCATCACCAACCTACTTTGTCAATAGGCAAAATAAGAAAGAAAAATCCGCCGCGGCGGTACGGAGCAAATTCCAAATATAAAATGAGAATCAAGACAAAAAACGCCAAAGTCCCCAGTCTGTTCCTCATTTTTCGACATTTACAGCGGTTATGTTTCTCTGCCCGGGTCATATTAACAAGGCAGGCACGAACATGAGGAGGGCTGAAAAATGAAACGAATCGGGAAATTTCTGGCAATTTTTGCTGTCACGATGACGCTGCTTCCTATAAACGCCCGGGCGACCGAGCTCCTGATCCCCGTGGGAAAAATCGTAGGCTTGCAGCTCAGCGACAATACCGTCACGGTGGCTGCATTTGATGATATTCTGGGCGCCGAGGCCAGGACCGCCGGGCTGAAAATCGGTGACGAGATCATCCAGATCGACACGACCGGCATCGGCTGTGCCGAGGATGTCCGCCGGGCGCTTGAAAACTGCGACGGTGACGCCGAGCTGATCGTCCGCCGGGGAAACCGCCGCTGCACCGTGACCGTTCCCACCCGGCAAAGCGATTCCGGGCCGCGGCTTGGAGTGTATCTGCGGCAAGGCATCGCGGGCATCGGCACCATCACCTTTTACGACCCGGACACCCACAAATTCGGCGCGCTGGGGCACGGCGTCAGCAACACCAAGGGAAGTCTCTTGCACATGAAAAGCGGCGACGCCTATGACGCAGCGGTTCTCACCGTGAAAAAGGGCAAATGCGGGGAACCGGGGCAGCTGAAGGGCACGGCGAACACGGATACCGTCATCGGGCAGCTTCTGCGCAACACGCCCCAAGGCGTTTTCGGCGTGACGAAGCGGGGCTGGAAGGGCGAGCCGCTGCCCACCGCCTCCGAAGAGGATATCCGCACCGGCAAGGCCGCCATTTTGTCCACAGTCAGCGGCGATACGCCACGGGAGTATTCTGTGGAAATTCTGAAAATTTATCCAAAAGACCGGACAGACGGGCGAAATCTGCTGCTGAAGGTGACGGACGAAGCACTGCTGGAATCCACGGGAGGCATTGTGCAGGGCATGAGCGGAAGCCCGATCATCCAGGACGGCAAACTGATAGGCGCCGTGACCCATGTGCTGGTGAACGATCCGACTACGGGGTACGGGATTTTTATTGAGAATATGCTGGACGCGGCGGGGTAAAAGAGGGGTACCGTAAAACATCATTATGGGTCCGGAGGCAGCCCTGAGGCGGAAAAAGCGCAGTTGTCGAGCGAACCGGCTAGGGTCTAGCTAAAAACCGGGAATATGACCAACAGCGAGGGATTTTCCGTCTGATGAAGCCATTTTTTCGCAGAACACCTTGTGTATTGCAAGGAAAAATGGTGCACAGCAGGCGGAAATTCCTCGCTGTTTTGGCATGATGACGGTTTTCAACCAGACCCTGCCCGCGCTCCGGCAGCAGCCGATTGATTCAGAGCTTCCCTGGTATCAGAGACTTCCTAAGCGTGAGCAGGAGCGGCTTTCTCCTTGGGCTTCAGAACGATAAAGCTCTGGGCAGGCAAATGCAGCGTATCTCCCTCCATGGCGGGGGTTCCGACGGTGAAGAGGGGGATATAGGCTCCGTCCAGCTGACAGGTCTCCTCACCGCTGCCGGGGTTCATGGCGACCAGCAGACTCCCCCGCTTGTAGGCAAACAGGCGGCCGCGGGCAGCGTAGACGGCAAACGGGCTGTAGTTCTGAAGGTCCGGCTCGGCGTGACGCAGGGCAATCAGCCGCTTGACATGGGAGAGCATGGAATTCTCGTCAAGCTCCTGCGCCTGCACGGTGTGCCGCGCGTCGGCTTCCACGGGCAGGTACAAATCCTCTGCCGCGCCCTCGGAGAATCCGAGGTTGGGGCCTGCATCCCACTGCATGGGCGTCCGGGAGCCGGTACGGTGGTAGCCGCCCTCCTTGGTGGGGATGACCCGATAGTCCATGCCCAGCTCATCGCCGTAGTACAGGAAGGGAGCGCCGGGCATCGTGAAGATCCACGCAAAGGCCAGCCGCCGTTCCGCGTCTGTCAGCCCCGCGGCGGGACGGGGGGTATCGTGATTGCAGGTAATGAAGCACCAGAGGCCGTGATCGCGGCTGTCGTGATATTGGGGCAGGTAGTCCGCAAGGAACCGGCTCACGTCGGTGCCGGAATCCCGGGAGAAGAAGCCGGTATTGCCGATGTAGCTGCCGCAGCCGTCCCGGAGGGTGTAGTCCCGCATCATGGTGCTGTAGCCGTTGCCGTCCCAGTTGAGATAAAAGTCCATGTCAAAGCCGCAGCGCAGAGCCTTGTCCGGATGATTCCACTCGGAAATGAAGGCGGCATCCGGATATTCCCTGTGAATGGCCCCCAGAATGTCCCGCCAGACCTCCATGGTGGCAAGCTTTTCCGTGCCGTCATTCTTCACGAGAGAATCCGCCATATCCACCCGGAAGCCGTCGCAGCCCAGATCCAGCCAGAACCGGATCACATCCTTCATGGCCTCCCGGGTCGCAAGGGCGTCGGGACTGGTGATGCTCTGCTGCCAGCGTTCCCGGCGTTCCCGGTAGCCGTAGTTCAGGGCGGGCTGACATTTGAAGAAGTTGATGATATAGGTGGCGCTGCGAGGGTATTCGCCGCCGATGAAGGGCATACCGTCGCCCCCGGCAAAGGCATGATCCGTCCAGATGTACCGGCCGGAATATTCGTTTGGCTCGGCCTCGCCGCTCTTGCGGAACCATTCGTGTTCTTCACTGGTGTGGCCGGGAACCAGATCCAGCAGAACCCGGATCCCCAACGCGTGGGCGCGGCGGCACAGCTGCGCCATATCCTCGTTGGTGCCGTAGCGGGGCGCAATCTTCTTATAGTCCCGGACGTCGTAGCCCGCGTCCTTGAAGGGAGAGTCAAAGCAGGGATTGATCCACAGGGCGTTGCAGCCGAGGCTCTTCACGTAGGGCAGCTTTTCGGTGATGCCGGGAAGGTCGCCGATGCCGTCTCCGTTGGAGTCCCGGAAGCTCTGCGGATATATTTCATAAAATAC